>NZ_BSVC01000001.1:600000-798162 GCF_030269905.1 Pelosinus sp. IPA-1
TTTTGTTCCTATTTATCCATTCTCTTGTAATCCTGATGATATGATGCTTCAGGTAGAATCAATGCATGACCGTTATTTCTTTGCTGATGTACACTGCAGGGGGCATTACCCTTCTTATGCATTAAAAGAATGGAAAAGAAAGGGATACAATATCAAGATGGAAGCAGGGGATGAAACAATATTAGCTGAAGGAACTGTAGATTACATAGGTTTTAGCTATTATATGTCTGATGCTGTTAAATCTGGTGCTAATACGATTGACGGAAATTCAATCTTGGGATCCAGTACCAGCGTTAAAAATCCATATGTAAAAGCTTCTGACTGGGGATGGCAAATTGATCCTGTAGGGCTGAGATATTCCTTAAATCTCTTATATGAGAGATATGAATTACCTTTGTTTATTGTAGAAAATGGATTTGGTGCTATTGATGTTAAGGAAAAAGATGGTTCATGTAATGATGAATATAGAATTGATTATTTAAGAGCCCATATTAAAGAAATGGAAAAAGCGATTGAATTAGATGGTGTTGATTTAATAGGATATACTCCTTGGGGATGCATTGATTTAGTATCATTTACAACAGGAGAAATGAAAAAACGTTATGGCTTTATCTATGTGGATAAGGATAATGAAGGAAATGGAACATTAGAAAGATCCAAGAAGAAATCATTTGACTGGTATAAGAAGGTTATTGCATCGAATGGAGAAGAATGCGGCGACCCAAGCAAATAAACATGCCATATAAGAACTAAAACATTTGCCCTTGACAGTAGTTAGATATCTAACTATAATGTAAATATGAGACAAAATAATGCAATTGCACTAATGAGTAGAATAAAGGAAAAGGCTAATCGGTTTATTGTCAGGGAACTTGAGAAGCATGGAGTTCAAGGAATCGTTCCTTCCCACGGTGAAATAATAGTTCATCTTTTTGACAGTAAAGAATACACCATGAAGGAGTTAGCTGAAAAAATCCATAGGACTAAACCAACTGTTACTATTTTAATAGATAAACTTGTTGACTATGGTTATGTGACAAAGGAAAAAAGTTTGGAGGATAGCAGGGTCACATATATCAAACTAACCAATAAAGGGTTGGAGTTAAAACCTATATTTATAAAGATTTCAGATAAGCTAAATGGTTTTGTTTACGATGGATTAACAGAACCAGAAGCTGTATTTTTTGAAAAAATGCTTTCTAATATTAACAAAAGATTTGATGCATAAAAAAATGTGATAAAAATTAATAAGTCTACGAATTTCGTAGATAAATTAATTTTTAAATATATAGTTAGACAACTAACTAACAGGGGGATAATTAAAATGAAAGAAGTTATTGATTTTTTGAATTCAAATTCTATGGGAAGTCTGGCAACGGTAGAAAATGGGAAACCTCGTGTACGTCCTTGGGGTTTTATGCTTGAGCAAGGTGGGAAACTCTGGTTTTGCACGGCAAATACGAAAAATGTATTCCAGCAATTACAAATGAATCCAGCAGTAGAATTCACTTCTTCGTCACAAGCATACGTGACAGTAAGAGTAAGTGGTGAGGTGAAATTTAGTAAGGACTTAGAAATGAAAAAAAGGATTATTGAAAATAGTCCTATGGTAAAAGGCATTTACAAAACTCCAGAAAATCCAATTTTTGAGATTTTCTGTTTAGAGCATGGCAAAGCTATAGTATCCGATTTTAGCGGGCAGCCACCTAAGACATTTGAATTTTAGTATTTATAAGAATTAATAGAGACTGCAAAAAAAGTATTAGCGTAACGCTAATACTTTTTTTGTATATACTAATTGTAAAGCGTGCCATGTAGTGAAACTCATTTTTTTGAGTACTTTCTAAACTAGAGGAAAGATATTTTAATAAATCAACGTTTGCAGCAGGAAATCGGCAAATACGTCGCCTACTTTTCATTAGCAGTGTACGATGGTATGATAAAGATATATATGCGTTACTCTCTAAAAAACAGGCTTAAAATAATGTAGGATAAAATATACGCATAAGAAAACATTTGAGGAAGGATTAATGCCCAATGAAGATTATTGATGCCCATATCCACTTTTGCCAGGAGCCTTACTTTGATCAGATTGCAGAATTGGCGGGCCATAAAAATACTAGTGCGCATCTAAAAGATCAATATGCTGCGCAAAACATTGTCCATGGTGTGGTCATGGGCAACCGGAGTCTGCAGTTAAGTGAACACGATTACCCTGACTATCTTAGCTATTGTATTGGGCTGGATAGTACCTGCTTTAAAGTGGAAGAGGTAGTGCAGCAAGCGTATCTGGTAGAAAAACATTTGCAAAGAAAGAATTGTGTGGGAATTAAGCTATATCCGGGCTACAATCACTTTTATATTCACGATTCCGTGGTTGACCCGTTTTATCAGCTGGCAATGCAGTATAAAAAGCCAGTGGCCGTTCATACCGGATTGACAGCTACTAGCAATGCCTTGTTGAAATACAGTCATCCTTTGACTTTGGATGAGGCAGCGGTACGCTATCCTCAGGTTCAATTTGTTATGTGTCACATTGGAAATCCCTGGATTGTAGACGCTATCGCGGTCATTGAGAAAAATCAAAATGTAGCTGCCGACCTTTCGGGAATTTTGGAAGGACGGATCGATAGTATGCCGAAATTTTTTGAAAAAAAGCATGGCTATATTAACTTCTTAAAAGTATGGCTGGAATACCTGGACAACTATGAACGCCTATTGTATGGGACTGATTGGCCGCTGGCTAATATCTCTAACTATATTGAGTTTGTTGCCCATATTATTCCAGAAAGGCATCATGATAAAGTGTTTTTTGACAACGCTAACAGGATTTATGATCTTGGTCTTTGACAGGCAGCAAAGCTAATGGAATTGTAGTGCGGCCTTCGTTAAACTATAAATAGAGGGCTGATCTAAATGTTTAGGTCAGCCCTCTATTAGTCTTTTCGTTTAAAGAATTGGCAGCTTGTGCTCATTAGCTAGTTCTTTCTCAGACTCACAATCATATCTTATATTAAATTGAGTATAAGGATGATGCTAGGATGGCTTTTGAAAATCTGAAAGAGAATCCTCAAGATTCTACAATTGTTTTAACCATTGTAGGATTGCTTCTTGCTCAAGGATTAAATGCTGTGAATGCTGGTTTACTTGGACGAATTCTTATTTATCTAGGCGAAGTAGTGGCACTGATTGCCGTCTTGACGGCAGCCAAGGAGGAAGAAGAAAATACCCTGGCTAAACAAATGGAAGCAACAAAAGAAAATAAAATAACGACAGTCAGTAAGGAAGATGCGGCAAAAACTGATGAAGATAACATCAGAGTAATAATTAGCGAATTACAACAGCGAAATCAATATTTACAGGATCAAATATGGGCATTGCAAGAAGAATTATTAAATATAAAAAATAAGCATTAGCTATCTCAAAAACCGTGGTATTTACATTGTTGATTTCTAATCAAGAGAAAGTCCTTTAATTTGCCTTACATATTCTGTCGCTATTGCCGAACCTGCTGAATTTTGTTCAAATTTGGCAGGGATTTTTCATTTTAAAGGAAATGTATAATTAAGGGAAATATAATAGTTAGGTATTGTCTAAAAAAATTCACAAGAACATCCCATTGTAACTTTCCTTAGTTTGAATGTGGTGTCGCCTCGGTAACAATTAAAGAAAGAAGTGATAAGTATGCATGATGAGATAGCTTTATGGGGATTAAATCAAAAATTATTAAGAGATATATTATTAAAACCAGATAAATTTAATGAAGCTATTAAATTGTGTTTAGAACAGCACTCAATGGTACATTCATCTGAAATGTCACAAATAAATATTGTAACTTTTGAGGATGAATTGTGGGAAGGCCTGGACGAAACTACATTTCGCACCATGCCTACTGTGAAAGATGAAACTATTGCTTGGAGTTTATGGCATCTGACAAGGATAGAAGATATAACAATGAATATATTAGTTGCGGGCGATATTCAAGTTATTAATGAGGGGAATTGGCTTGAAAAGATGAATGTAAAAGTTTGTGACACGGGTAATTCTATGACTGATGAAGAAATTATTGATTTAAGTTCAAAAATCAATATGCAAGAGTTACGTAACTATAGAATAGCTGTAGGTAGAAAGACTCGTGAGGTTATTCGAGGCTTTCAACAAACAGACTTAAAAAGAAAAATGGAACCTGCTAGGCTAGAGCGTGTTTTAGATGAAGGAGCTGTTTTAAATGTTGATGGTGCAAATTGGTTAATTGACTTTTGGGGCAGAAAAAATATTGCAGGAATTTTACTTATGCCTGTAACTCGTCATCAAATTGTACATATTAATGAATCAATGCGTCTTAAAAATAAATGTCAATCTTCACGAATCAAAAAATAGAACTATTTGAATTAACAAAAGCAAATAATCAAGTACAATCAAGACTGGATATTCATAGAAAAACGCCTGCAAAGTAGCTTGACTTTGTAGGCGTTGCATTTAAATATTTTACTGATTTTCACTCTACTTTTTTGCTTGCAATCCAAGTGAAAAGTAATATAATTAGAAATAGGTGGAAATTAAAAAGTCGCCGTGTCCTAAGAGTGTTGGAGCACTCTCAGGCACGAGCAGGTGGATCAGCACCTACACGTAACAGTTACCTGTCTACGACGACAATTTATTATACCGTGATCTTTCCTTGAAAACAAGGGATGGTATGTTCGGGATAGTAGGATTGTAGCTTAGGCAGAGGCTGAGCGTCTGCATGCAATCAAGATGAAGCAAAGCGCATGTGTAGGTTTAAAAAACCTCGCATGGGCTTTTTAATTTCTCCCATGATACTAGCTGTGTGCTGGCTTCTTCTATTGGTATCTTTAGGTAGAAGAAGCCCCCATACAGTATGAATATGGGGGGATATAAATTGGTATCAATAAAAACTAGGAGAAAAATGATAAGCCGGCGCTGCCAAAGGAATTTGACAGAAAGAGTGGAGACCATTCAACCCCAGAAGGGAAGAGAAGAGATTAACGTGCCCATTAAAAGTATGCTTACCGGCCAATGGATGGAGAAAGGTGATGCGTTACGGGATTGGCAAGAATTTATTTTTATGCGCCAAGAGAAAGCAGAAGGGAAGTTACAATTTGGTGCCTTCTCGAGTGAATATACAACGATAATGGAACAAGTCGATCAACTATTAGAAGGGCAGCCGGGAAAAGTAAGTGAAGCCGTTACCCAGTTAGTTGTGACAGCTACGTATATGCACTATAACAAGGGCTTTTTTGATGGCATGAAGATTGGCATGGTTATGGGGAATTTATAGGTAGATATACTATTTAGGAACTATCCAAGAAAGGTGATTTTATGAATGAACTTGAACTATTGCTGCCTAGTAAAGAACTTGAATTTGCAGCACTTGAATATAAAAGAGAACATTCCGATAATCAAGAGTATGAGCTGCATGGGAGTTCCCTTTTTGACCACACAGATTCATATGATGATTGGTTAGAAAGATTAAAAAATAATTCAAATGAACAGACAGCAAATCTCAATTGGGTAGTCTCAATCACGTTTTTTGCTATTCGCAAACGCGATAGTAAGATTGTAGGCATGGTTGATATCAGACATACACTAAATGAGTATCTGAACCTCTATGGCGGAAATATAGGTTATGGTGTGCGACCCTCTGAAAGGAAGAAAGGATATGCTACAGAGATTCTCAAATTAGCGTTGAAGTATTGCAAACAATTGGGCTTAGAAAAAGTCATGCTTGTTTGCTATAAAGACAATAAGGCTTCGAGAAAAACGATTCTAAATTGTGGAGGTATATTAGAGAAAGAGTTTATATATACCGATGGGGAAATTGTACAAAAATTTTGGGTTTCCCCATAAAAGTGGATGGTAGTGACTAAAAAGAGCCCCCTGAAGTGACATTTTTATTACTTGGCCTCCTTTATGTAGTAACGATATAGCATATTAACTTTAATACATTCAAAAAAGTACGCTAATCGCATCTGGTTTGCGTACTTTTTTTGAGATTGATTTATAGATTATCAGGGAATAGTATAAATGAGTATTTTATTACTATAGGGAGAGCAAGCGAATGTTGCTGCCATCTGCATATTGGTACTATGGGTTGGTTATAATTAGTTTGGTTTTACTGGTTCTGTCACTAATATACAGGAGGGACTGGAAGCTCCTGGTATTGCAAATTAATATTGCTGCCATAATCCACCCTTTTGAGATAATAATATTCATCATAATGAATGCATACCAATATTTTCCTGGAATTCTACCTGATCCCCAAATGGATAACTATTTAGGATCATATGTGTCAAACTCATTGATTGTTCCGGCTTCGGCGGTAATAATTAACGCATTCTCGCTTTCCATGGGTTATACACTTGGGATAGCTGCCTTATTTACCGGTATCGACTGGTACTTTGCAGCAATAGGTATTTATAAGCACTTTTGGTGGAAATCAATTTATACGGGAATTGGACTTAGTATTATATATATACTAAGCAAACGAATTTGGGCCGGGCTACGGGAGCAGCAGCCAACGCTAATATTTAGGCTTTTAGTGATTTATCTAACCTATGCGCCAATTTATAATATAATCATTTTTCTACTAAATAGAGGGGGACATTTATTTAGATTCCAACTTCAGTGTGCAGGAGAGCCAGAAAAAATTCATCAGGGGCTTTTTTATATATACCTTTTTATAACTAGTATTATCGTTACATTATGCATCGGTCTAAAGTTGCGCCTGCGTTATCGGCTTCTTGGTATCATAGTATTGGTTCTTTTAAATTGGGCAATCGGCCACTACCATATTTTTGTTCCCCAAGTTGCAGATGTTTCAGCACATCAGTTAATCTTAGTGACAATCATAACAGTTCCTACTGTGAGCCTTCTTTTTTTGATGGCTAAATTGAACTATCTATTTCCTTGATTGCCGGTTGGTAGGGTTTAATCTTTAAAAATATAGATCGCCCGCTGCATGTAATCTACTCCGTAAAACCCTATACCTTTAAACAGTAAGCTCAACCTGTGAAGGTACTATATTACAATTGTGTTCGCATTATGTAAGAAGAATCTTCCATTGGTGGTATATCCATAAAAGTAACATTTTCTACGAAAAATTTACATTATATATCATCAATAAACCCGCGAATTTCGCGGGTTTATTGATCTTGATTCTTATAATTAACGTAGGACACTGCGCGTAGTAGAGAACATAACGTTGCCTATTAGTAGCTGTATCGTATAAAATAGAACGTATTATAAAGTTTGTTGTAAGGGGAATTAGTTATGATTCAAACTGCGAATCTTCAAGTGACAATTCAATCATTAAAGGGGCAGCTTTTAGCTGCTTATGAATATTTAGTAGAACACAATGATCAAGAAAATGCGGTCAAAGCCAAGCAATTAGCAGGTAAATTAGTAAATGAGGAATTTGCCATTGCATTTTGCGGACATTTTTCTGCAGGAAAATCAACGATAATTAATCGATTGGTGGGGGAAAATTTACTGCCGTCAAGCCCAATTCCAACCAGTGCCAATCTTGTAAAAGTTAAAGCGGGAGAAGAGTATGTAAAGGTATTTTTTAAAAAGGGGAAACCTCGTTTATATCTCGCTCCATATGATTTTAAAATGGTAAAAAACTATTGTAAGGATGGGGATCAAATCCAGGCAATTGAAATTAGTCATTCTGATTCCCAGCTGCCAAGTCAAACTGTTATTATGGATACGCCCGGTATTGATTCTGCAGATGACGCCCATCGTATTGCCACGGAATCCGCCATTCATCTTGCTGATTTGATTTTTTATGTAATGGATTATAATCATGTTCAATCAGAATTAAATTTTATGTTTACAAAAGAGTTAACAGAGGCCGGCAAAGAGGTTTATCTTGTTATTAACCAAGTTGATAAGCATTCCAATCAGGAACTTTCCTTTTCCGAATTTAAAACAAGTGTGGTTGAATCATTCTCATCATGGGGAGTAAAACCGGCTGATATTTTTTATACCTCTTTAAAAAAAGATGACCATGAATATAATCAATTTCCTGAGTTGCAGGCTTTTTTAGCGGAGCGATTAAAGGAGAAAGATAGCTTACTCCTTCAATCTATTTTTCATTCTCTGCAAAAAATCATCAAAGACCATTTGAATCTAACAAAGAAAAAAAATGAACTGGAGCTAGAGCCATTCAAGGATATCTTAAATGAATTATCTGCTGTGGAGCAGGAAGAGTTAGCAGATAACTACCACAGGCTGAGTGAAGAAAAAAACGCTTTAGGCGAGGGGCCAGAAAAAGCAGAAAGCGAATTTGATTCTGAGGTCAATAAAATCATGGCAAATGCCTATTTGATGCCGTTTGAAACCAGGGCGCTTGCGGACTCCTATCTTGAATCGTGTCAAAGTGAATTTAAAGTTGGATGGCTGTTTACCAAACAAAAAACCTTAGCTGAGAGAGCGGAAAGATTAAATCTCTTTTACCAGGGAATACTCGAAAAAACAAAATCACAGATAGAGTGGCATCTTCGTGATTTTCTGTTACGATTTTTAAAGGACAAGCGGGTCGAAAATAAAGAACTGCTCGCCAAAATCCAGAACTTCAATGTTCATTTTTCAAAGGACCTATTAGAAGCTGCTGTAAAAACGGGGGCACGTTTATCCGATACTTATGTTATAAATTACACGGATAATGTTGCAACAGAAATTAAACTTTTGGCTAAAAGCCGTTTAGCTGAGCTTAAGAGCGAAATACTAAATGCCCTGCAGGATAGAAATACAGCACTCCAAGCAAGAATAACCCAAAAATCAGCAAGCCTAGAGCGGTATATCACCGCACTTGAGCAGGTGAAAAAATATGAGTCAGCCGAGAGTCTTGAGCAAAGGTCGCTTGAAAGGCTGCTTATCGAGACAAATGGGGTGGAGGATGACCATTTCCATTTGTTTGACCTAGAAGAAGAGGATTGTGAGGTAGTTTATGGGGAAACAGGACAGGCGACTCAGGTACAGAAAAAATCGAGTCTTCCGATGAACAAGCCGATCCTAAAAGAAAAAACGCCATTACCCGCTAACGCCTCAGACCGGATGAAACAGACCGCTGAAAAATTGAAGAAGACGGCACAACTTGTTCAAGGGTTGCCGGGCTTTAAGAAGCTTGCTGGTGAACTAGAAGAAAAAGCGGAAAGATTAGATCACAAGGGTTTTACTGTTGCCTTATTTGGGGCATTTAGTGCTGGTAAATCTTCTTTTGCGAATGCTTTAATCGGAGAAAGAGTGTTGCCTGTTTCACCAAATCCAATGACAGCGGCAATAAACAAAATTAAACCGATCAATGAGTCATATTCACATGGGACTGTTCTCATTAAGCTTAAAGAGGAAGCTGTTATGCTCGAAGAGGTAAATCATGCCTTGAGGCTATTTGATTCTCATGCCCAGAGCTTAGCCGATGCAAGGGCAAAAGTAGAAAAGCTCAATGGAGATTTGGGCCAGCAGGGTGCAGCCGAGAAGACAAATTATGCTTTTTTGCAGGCCTTTACCCGGGGGTATGCTGCTTTTAGCGAACAGCTAGGTACTGTACTCAAAAAAACAGTAACGGAATTTAGTGATTATGTTGCAATAGAAGAAAAATCCTGCTTTGTCGAATGGATTGATCTTTATTATGATTGTCCTTTAACCCGGAGTGGAATTACTCTAGTCGATACCCCGGGGGCGGATTCCATTAATGCCCGTCACACTGGAGTGGCCTTTGACTTTATCAAAAATTCAGATGCGATTTTATTTGTAACTTACTATAATCACGCATTTTCAAAAGCAGATCGGGAGTTTTTAATTCAGCTGGGACGTGTAAAAGATTCCTTTCAATTAGATAAAATGTTTTTTATGATAAACGCTATTGATTTGGCCGATAATGAGGAAGAAAAGGAAACCGTTACTCTATATGTCCACGAGCAGCTAATAAAATATGGAGTCAGAAATCCTCACTTATATCCATTATCAAGCTTACAGGCACTGAAAGAAAAAGAGGAAAAGACAACCCTTACCGTTTCAGGAATGTCAGCTTTTGAGGAGGCTTTTTATCATTTTATTACCAATGATTTGGCTAACTTGGCGGCTCGAGCATCCGAAAATGAACTGAATCGTGTTTCTCGCTTAGTAGCAAAGCTCATTGATAGTACCAAAGAAGATGCTGCAGTTAAGCAGCAAAAACGAGCAAATATCCAAGCAGAGAAAGCGGGTATAAACGAAATTCTTGTTGCGCAAACGGCACAAGATTTAAAAAAACGCCTGTATCAGGAAACAGAAGAATTAATTTATTATATCAAGCAACGGGTATTTTTACGTTTTACCGATTTCTTTAAAGAAGCGTTCAATCCTACTGTGTTACGCGATGATGGCCGTAACCTGAAAAAAGTTCTGCAGAGTGCACTGGATGAATTACTCGAACAAATTGGGTTTGACTTTGCCCAGGAAATGAGAGCGACGACTGTAAGACTGGATCGCTTTGCTGAAAAAATGACAGCAGAGTATCAAGCAATGCTTGTCGAAACGATTCGTGAGACGAATCAGGACGTATCTTTTTCCCTTTTTGAATTTGAGAATAAAGCACAAATTGATTTTGAAGTCGCTTTCAAAGATATTCAATACGGGCTTTTTTCGCAAGCAATGGCTTATTTTAAAAATCCAAAATCATTCTTTGAAAAAAATGAGAGTAAATTAATGAGTGATGAGATGTATCGTGTGCTGAGCTCTGCGGCAGATGAGTATTTACAGAATGAACAAAAACGGATACAGGCTCTATATGGAAATGTCATGGAAGATGAGTTTGAACAATTAATCTCGCACATGACGGAACAGACTGATGACTTTTATTTAAGTTTGCTCTCAGCCTTGGATGGCGGAGTTCCAGCCGAACAGCTAATGAAGATCCAGCAAAGCTTAACAGAACTTATGTAAAGGATGAAAGCAGAATGAACGATTAGCTGTCAAGTTGCTGCCATTGGTGCCATCTCTTCAAACCAACATACAGCCCGTGAAACATTATATAATAATGTTTCACGGGCTGTTCTATTGCCTAGAAAAACATGTGAATCCAATGAAAAATGCCATTTCTATTACAAAGTAATCTTTTCTTGTTGCAATACTGCCAATGTTCTCCCTCTCACGAAGATTTAAAATGAATATACATTCTATAATTTACTTCCCGTAAATGAATAGCAGTTTATAGACCATAATAGTATAATTAGCTTCAAAGCTATGTTAATGATGTAGAATAATATGAAAAAGGTGAATCATTTTGAATAGTATTACGTGTGAACGCAGGATATATGATTATAAACTTAATACACATGCTCATGCATATGGCCAATTAATTTTACCACTTCATGGAAGCCTATATATAGAAACTACTTATAAAAAACTTATACTAGAAGATGAGTGTTTGTTCTTTCTTCCACCAGAATGTAATCATACTTTTAATGCTGATAAAAGTAATGAATTTTTGGTTTTAGATATAGCTGACAATATGCTTAGTAAGCATGATATGGGAAAAATGGTAGGTGGAAGGGAATTCTCGTTTGATGATAGGTGGAAAGCTATCAGATTTTTACTGCTAGAAGAAGCTAACAACCAAAAAAGCTCTAGCGCTATTAATAACTTATTTTTCTATGCTTATCATCTTATTGCTGATGAATATATACCTCGTTCTATAAACTATATAAATGAACATTATACAGAAGATATAAAATTAAAAAAATTGGCGGATATTGAGCATTATAATATTAGTTATTATAGTGAATGGTTTAAAAATAATATGAAAGTATCACCTATTGAATATATACAAAATCTGAGGGTGAAAAAGGCAAAAGAACTTCTCTTAAATACGAATTTTACAATTTTGCAAATTGCTCAAATGGTAGGGTATAATCACAATTCATCATTTACTAGAATATTCAAGGAGTTAGAAAAAATAACACCTGTAGAGTTTAGAAAAAAACTAAAAATAGGCTAAAAACTAACTGGATTTAGGAAAAGACTTATCTAATAAAAACACTATAATAGTATATAGAAAAGCATAAAGAAGTTGTTCTTTATGCTTTAAATGTTTAAAAGAGGAGAATTGTAATGCAAGAATTGATATGCAAATGGATTAAAGACTATGTAAGTACCTATCCGCAGATGGTTAATACCTTAAGTCGATGGCAAGAACCGCTCATTGGCTTTGCTGATGCCGCTGATGAAAGATTTCTGAGTTTGCGCGATAAGGTCAGTCCTAGTCACGCGATGCCCAAAGATTTTTTAAATGATGCTCGTACTGTTATTTCTTACTTTATTCCCTTTGCAGAAGATATAATAAAAAGTAATAGTGCAGGTACTGAGGCTTCTAAGGAATGGGTTATCGCTTATATTGAGACAAATAAGCTTATTTTCGATCTAAACACTTACTTGCGGGATCAACTATGCACCATGGGGTATAATGGTACTGTTATTCCAGCGACACATAATTTTAACACCCAAACGCTTATTAGCGATTGGTCTCATCGGCACATTGCTTATATTGCAGGACTGGGAAATTTTGGTGTAAATAATATGTTAATTACCGAAAAAGGCTGTTGTGGTAGATTGGGCAGTATTGTCATGAATGTGCCCATCGAGCCTAGCAAACCTTTAGAAAAAGAAAATTGTTTATATAAACATGGCGGTGGATGTAAGAAATGTGTCAACAGTTGTGTAAATGAGGCACTTACAATAGAAGCATTCGATCGGCACAGATGTTATACTAAATGCTTGGAAAACGCAAAAATGTACTATGAACTTGGTTTGGGAGATGTATGTGGAAAATGTTTGGTCAATATGCCTTGCTCCCGCACAAATCCAACTCGATTGCTGTAATGAATCATAGATTATTAGAGGTGTGTTTATATTATGATTGAAATTAAAATTGGCGAAGAACTTCAGAAAGTTTGCCCTGAAATGACACTAGGATGTATACAAGCACATGTAAAGGTAGAAAGCAGCAGTAATGATTTGTGGCAAGAAATTAACAGTTGTTGCGATGGCCTGAAAAGTGAAATACGTATAGAAGATTTAGCGTCCTTACTTAGGATAAAAGACGGAAGAGAAGTATATAAAAAACTAGGTAAAGTGCCTAGTAAATATAGGCTGTCTTCGGAAGCATTAATAAGAAGAGTATTGCAAGGAAAAGGAGTTTATAAAATAAACAATATTGTAGAGATTAATAATTTAATATCATTAAAATCTAAGTTTCCTATTGGTTCATATAATATTGCAAACCTTTATTCTCCTATTTCTTTAGTGATAGGTAAGGAGGGGCAAGAATACAAAGGCATTGGCAAAGAACTTATAAATATAGAAAATCTTCCCGTTTTAACGGATTTAATGGGCAGTTTTGGAAGTCCTACAAGTGATTCAGAAAGAGCCATGATAACAACTGATGTAAATGAAATAGTAATGTGCATTTTTTCTTTTAGCGGTAGAACTGATGTAAACGAATATTTACAATATGGTAAAGAACTTTTAGAAAGATATGCAAACGGAAAGAACATTGAAACTAAAATAATAGGAATTACCGCCGATTGAGCAAGTAAGAACAAGTATTTAAGAACGTGCCATGTAATGGAACTGATTTTTAGGGGGGATTTCGTGGACAAAAAGCCTAATAGGTTGATAGAAGGGAAAAACCCATATTTGCTTCAGCATGCCTACAATCCAGTAAATTAGCACCCTTTGGGTGATGAATCATTTGAAAAAGCGAAGCGGGAAGTTACGTAATATCCGATGTACTTCTAGGGCTTCAGGGCGATTCTTATTCACGTTCTTTATTGCATGGAATATAAAAATAGACATTGGTCAATTTATTGACTAATGTATGGGGTATAAGTTGAGGCTTGTTGATGTCCCTCATGTGAGGTTCGAGATTATAAGGATGTATTTATATTTTATTGATGTGCAAGGGGTTTTATATAGAAACTAGATTTAGCACCTATTGACTTGTTATAATCTATAGGGTATGATTTTATTAATTTAATATCTGCATAACGAAGATTTGCGGTATTCCGCATTTTGGAGTATAAGAAATAAAAGCTGTGATAAGAATTAGTAGCAATCAGGATGCCAAACAGAAAGTTACCGGGTGATGAGAGGTGCATGGATAGTGATTGTGAATACATCTTGGAGCTTCGCACCGAACTAATTTATTCAGTAGGCTGCGACGGGACCCGTACCCGTTATCGTACTAGAGTATCTCATCTTATGGTGATGTACTTGAAAAGGTGAGCAATGTGAGTTGCTTATGAAACTAAGGTGGTAACACGAGATATAAACTCGTCCTTTTGGAAACAAGAGGATGAGTTTTTTTATTGTCTGCTTTTGCCTTCTTATAGACCTTGCAAATATTGAAAAAAATATTTCAGGGAGTTGTTAAATATGTTAACACCAAAGGAGCAGCTGCGAATTATCTGCAAAGGGGTACACAATCTTGTAAACGAGGAAGAGTTGTTTGCAAAGCTTAAAAAATCCTTTGACCAGAATAAACCGTTGACCATCAAACTAGGGCTTGACCCTTCAGCTCCAGATATTCATCTTGGTCATGCAGTTGTACTGCGTAAAATCAAACAAATGCAGGATTTAGGTCATCGTGCGGTGATTATAATTGGTGATTTCACTGGAAAAATCGGTGACCCGACAGGAAAATCTAAGGGCAGAATTGCCCTGACCGATGAACAAGTGAAAGAAAACGCCAAAACCTATTGCCAGCAGATCTTTAAGGTGCTTGATACAAGAAAAACCGAAGTGCGGTTTAATAGCGAATGGCTTTCTAAGCTTACTTTTGAAGATGTTATCAAACTTGCTGCTACCAGCACCATTGCCAGAATCTTGGAACGAGATGATTTTCAAAATAGATATCAAAATCAAATTCCAATTGGAGTTCATGAATTTTTTTATCCACTGATGCAAGCGTATGATTCGATTGCAATTAAAGCGGATATTGAGTTGGGTGGAACCGACCAAACATTTAACATCCTGATGGGCAGAACTCTTCAAAAAACACTGGAACAGGAGCAGCAAATTGCCATCTTTATGCCTATCCTCGAAGGCTTGGATGGTGTAGAGAAGATGAGCAAAAGTCTCGGCAACTATATCGGTGTTAGTGAACATGCCGAGGTGATGTTCAAAAAAGTAATGGAGGTTCCTGATGATCTTATAATCAAATATTTTGAGCTTGCTACAGACGAGCATCCCAATGAAATTGACAAGATCAGAGCAGAATTGGATGGTAATGCAAACCCTAGAGATATTAAATATCGTTTAGCCAAAATCATAACGTCGCTCTATCATACCCTAGAGGATGTAGAGAAAGCAGTTGCATATTATGACATAGCATTCAGAAAAAAAGCCATTCCCGATGATATCCCAGAACTTTTAATTAAAATCGGAAAAGAAACTATTGCGGACATTATTCCACAGTTAATGGAAATGCATTTTGTAAAAAGCAAAAGCGAATTTATTCGATTGGTAAATCAGGGTGGCGTTTATATGAACAGTGCAAAGTTAGCACCAGATAATATAGATAGAGTCATTATTTGCGATGATGTCATGAAAATTGGGAAAAAGCGTTTTGTCAAATTTATAAAATAATGCCTTTTTAAAAACACATATAGATAATGTGTTCATCTAATCTTCAGGTCATGCAGAGAAGCGATATAATCTTTAATAGTATCGATGAGTCGTTTTCCTAGGGAGATCAATTATACAGCGTAAACAGTTTTTTTATGACATTGGTGCCATATGTAACCTTTTCGGAGTAAGAGAAAATAATAGAAAATCCTGCTATTGCTAGCAGGATTTTCTATTATTTTTCAGTGATTTTTCTAGTTATAAAACATCTATAAGTTTTTCATCACCACAAATCACGTTATACCAATACGTTGAACCTATATCACTAACAACTATTCTATCATTAGGTTGTAACAATTTCAGTAGGTTATCACATAGAGTTTCGCAAGTGTCTAATGATGAAACTATCCAACAAGAGTCTGCTAATTTACAAGCTTTAGGAAGTATTTCAATCTCATGAGTTATTTTACTATGGTTTGCTTCGGACTTCTCATGTAAGTCGTATATTATCATTTGTGGCATTATAATCCTCCTTACAGTAGTAACTTACTAGTGATATTTATACTATGGTAAAAGGATTTTTCCTGCTTAGTTTTAACAACTTAAAGCATTTTGATATTTGTGTAATGTTTTATGATCATCAACCATGAAAGGAAACCTAGTCAGAATTTTGACTAGGCTTATTTTTGCATAAAAATGAGCTAGAGCCGTTTACGCAGAGGGTAAGAGAATACGATTTTTCTTGATTTTTACTAGTATGGAGGTAATGCTGATACTTTTTTTGTACATACTAAAGAGTGTGCCTTAACCATTTACTTGACCTATGAACCAATTTGTAATATGATGATCCCTTACCAAATAACGGGGGCATTTATTTAGATTCCGAGTTCAGTGGGCAGGGGAGCGAGAAAAGGTTCATTCTTAATTGACAACTGGCAAAACCTTAATATTTAAAGGTATAGATTGCCTCCATGATGTAAAGTTAGCGCTAACTAGCTCCGAGGTGTGGCTAAATTAAGGCCTGGGAAAATCGTTCATTTTAAAATTGATTTAGATGCGATCCACTAGATAGCATAATGTTCTTGGTTATATCCATTAGTACGAGTGGGAAATATTAATTTATATAAGGAGTGGAATAATGATTTTAATTTTTTTAGTAATTTTCTTAATAGTTCTTGTATTATCCAGTCTTCGTACAGCGGCGGAATGGGAAAGAGGGGTTGTCTTTTTCTTGGGAAGGATAAAGCCCATTCGTGGGCCAGGGTTGTTTTATATTATACCGATTTTTGAATCTGTTAAAAAGGTTGATCTTCGTACTACAACAGTAGCAATTGACACGCAGGAAACAATTACACGGGATAATGTTTCAATTAAGGTTAATGCTGTTATTTGGTATAAAGTCATTGATCCTATTAAAGTACTTGTGACGGTTGAAGATTTTAGGCAAGCTGTTTATCAATTTACAGCAACTAATCTAAGAAATCTGATCGGACAACACTCTCTTGATGAAGTGCTTAAAGAACGCAACAAGATTAATAACGATTTAATCAACATTTTAAATAGTACGGTCATTAATTGGGGTATTGAGGTAGATAATGTAGAAATTAAAGATATTGAAATACCTGTAGGTATGCAACGAGCAATGGCAATGGAGGCAGAAGCGCTTCGTGAAAAAAGAGCTAGAATCATTAAAGCATCAGCGGAATTTGAAGCATCAGAACAATTGGCTGCGGCCTCAAAAGTAATTATTGATAATCCAGTAGCGCTTGAGCTTAGGCGTATGCAAATGATTACTGAAGTAGGGGCGGAACAAAATACAACTACGATTATTATGGTACCTTCCGATTTTATAGGCCTTGCGAAAGAAGCTAATGATTTCTTTAGCAATAAGAATAAATCTATAACTGAAGTGACAGTTAAATAATTATTGCAAAAAACATTAGCTTTTATTTATTAGCTGATAAGAAGCTAATATTATTTTTACGAGAACCATCGGAGTATTTATATGCTATGTTGATTACACCCATTGTAGGGTGCTTACCTAACAATAGGGATATTTCTCGCGTATCGTTTTATTATGCTTGCAATGCTGGCTAGTGATTTTACAATAATATGGATAAAAACTCTGTGATAAATTAAAAGTATTGGCGTAATGCTGATACTTTTTTTGTACATACTAATCATGAATGTGCCATGTAATGTAGCTAATAAATAGGGGTGATTTCGTGGACAAAATGCCTAATCGTCTGATAAAGGAAAAAAGCCCGTATTTGCTTCAACATGCCTACAACCCTGTAGATTGGTATCTTTGGTGTGATGAATCCTTTGAAAAAGCAAGGCGAGAAGATAAGCCAGTGTTCTTCAGTAGTGGATATTCATGCTGCCATTGGTGCCATGTCCATCAAAGTAATAAGTTCATTTATAATAATCTGATTAAACCAGCGTAACTCCTGCATTGCTTATGATAAGTGATGCAGGAGTTATCTTTTTGCAGTAGAAACTAATAAAAATGATTGGTCAAAATTAACGATATGGATTTATTCCTACTGTATTTGGTGCTTTAAAAGGAGTGTGCTTTATGGGTGATGTTAAAATTCGGTGGGCTAACTATAATGATTGGCATTATTTGAGCTTGATTCACTCTAAGTCATATCAAGATGCTTATAAAGGTATTATTCCAGATGTCTTTTTAGATAATTTTACAGTAGAAAAAAGGGCTAAGTATTATCAAGAATCCCTAAGAGAAGGTATTGAGAAAATAGCGCTTATATTTATGGATAAAAAAGCTATTGGTTTTATTGTCATAGGTAAATGTAGAGATAATGATTTAGATGATATGTATGGTGAAATTTGGGGTATATATTTGTTGAAAAATTATTGGGGAAAGGGATATGGGAAAAGGCTTATAAACTGGGGAATAGATAGAATAAAAGAGTTTGGCTGTTATAAAACTTCCTTATGGGTGCTTAAAGACAATACAAATGCCAGAAGGTTTTACGAGAATTTAGGTTTTATATCTGATGGGGCAGAGAAGTTAATTATAAGAGGTAAAGGATTAGTTCAAATAAGATATCAAAAAGTATAATTTATTATATCTAACTCATTCGCGAGAGTGATCATTTTTTTGCTTTTTCAATGGCATGTAATATTTTGGGGTTTCTTAAACTTCGTACTGATGGTTCGAGTCCTTCCGGGCGCACCATAGAGAATATTGCAACGGCAGAGTTTAGAAGTCTTCTAAGCCTTGACGTTTTGTATTTCAGCAGGCTAGTTGTAATTATTAGTATTGACATACATTTAATGGGGATTTTTAGAAAATAAGATATAAGTTGCAGATAATTATGGTATAATTTAGAAAATAATTAATATTAGGTTGTTTGAAAGGAGAGTAATATTTTTATGAAACCATACATTTCTCAAGCTATAGAAAGTAATAGTTGTGGTGCACACTCAATCGCTTATTATTTATGGGAAACTAATAAATCTCAATTCATAAATGATAAAATTTTTGTTGCTAATATACATAAAAAAATACAAGTTGGAACAAACGCTATAGGTATTCCTGAAGTTTATGCAAGCCCAGAAAAAATTTCAGAAGAATTAAGTAATAGTTGGCATTCACATTCCTATACTTGTCTGTTGTCAAACAGCCCACTCTTGCCAATTGCAAAGGGACTTAATATATCTTTTAAAAATATAAATGTTCTTGATAAAGTTAAATCTGGTGCTAACCAATATGCAATTATTATATCTAGTATAGGGCGGCAATCGCCACTTTTACACTACATGCTTATTAAATATGAGAATTCTTCATTTAAACTTTTGGATTCACTTTATAACCTAGATCATACTACGTTCCAAGTTTTAGATTCGCCCTATAGCCAAGATCATGTGGTATGGGAAAACTTTAGCCTCGAAGCTAATAGCAAACTTACACTAGATCGGGATTCAGCCTATTACTATACAGGAGCTGGAATTATTATAGAGTGAGTAGTATACCAAAGTACCTTCATTATCCTTCGAGATGCTATTGTTAGTGGTATACCAGAGAATATCCGATTTGTTGAAAGTATAAACGAAGTGATATCACTAGGATCGCTTCAAGCTGCGTTATGATAAATATATATTCATAGATATGAGTTGAACCTTAGTCAATAATTTGACTGGGGTATATTTTTTTTTCTAAAAAGGCATAAGAGCCGTTTTTACGCAGGGGGAGCAAGAGGTTTTTATTTACGAAAACAAATTAATATGAAATAATACCTAGGTAGTTACTTTCGACCATATATTTGCTATAATAATAGTTAAACGATGTTAACTATTATTATAGAGAAGGATTTCAAATGATACTATCAGATATTTTTATAAAACTTAGAGAAGTTATATTTGAGGTAGCGCAAACTTATAGAGACGCTAATTCTATGCCCGATTTGCCCAATTTAACTGTGAAGCAATATTACTATCTTGATGTTATAAGTCGGATGAATAATCCTACATATAGTAAAATAGCGGAAAAATTTAAAGTCACCAAACCGGCAGTCACGGCCCTTGTAAACAGACTTATTAACTTAGGCTATCTGGGAAGAGTACAATCAGAAGAGGATCGGCGGGTTTATTATATTTGGATTAGTGATAAAGGCAAAAAATTGATTGAAATTAATAATAATGCTGCGAATGCTTATGCCAGATATGTTGAAGGTTGCCTTACAAAAGATGAGCTAGAAAGCTATGCCCAAATATTAGAAAAAATAATTGCAGATTATACGTCGAAAAAAGATTAGTATTTTTTATAAAAATAGTTAATTTAGTTAAATTAATTATTTGGAGGAATCTATTATGAAAAAAATCCCTATGTGTTTTCCAGTTGTCGCACAAGATGCCATTAATTATCTCATTGGTAAACACCTTGCAAACAGTCAGATCAGTTGTGTTTTAAGGCTTAAAGGAAGGATTAATGAGACAATGCTGAAACAAGCCGTTCGTTTATCCTTAGATGTTGAGCCAATTCTAGGGTGTCGCCTTATAGAAAATGACAATAACCCTGTTTGGGAACTACGTGACGATCTTGACGAGATTGAATTGTGCTCTGTTATTGAAACCGATTCAGTTGATGTAGAATTGCAAAAATTTATTGGCGCTCGTTATGAGTTTGTCAGCGATTGTCAGCTAAAAGTGAGAGTACTAAGGGCCGAATCAGATATAATTTGTGTGAAAATTAATCATGCATGTTCAGATGCGGGAGGACTCAAGCAGTACCTGAATCTATTAATATCTATTTATGATTTACTATTCAAAGGGCAGCAGTATGTTGTTCAATTCAGATCGTCTTATAGTCGTGGTCAGGATCAGATTTTACGTATTCCTAATGCTGCTAACATAGTTGGTGAAATAGCAAAAACTGGGGTTAATCCTAGTCGCCCTACGGTAGCATTTCCTTGCAATCCAGGTGAGAATAAAGAACAAGCATTTATACTGAAAAAATTGTACCCAGTTGATAAAATTGCTGACTACGCCCGAAAAAATGATGCCACGGTTAACGATGTTCTTTTAACTGCCTTTAATAGGGCTCTTCCTAAAATGGCGAAGATAGAAAATAAAACTATATCCGTATATATAACTATGGATTTGCGAAGATATTTAATTGATCATAAAACAGAAGCGATTTGTAATCTTTCGGCAATGCTGCCTGTTATGATTAGTAATGATTCGACTGAATCATTTGAAGCAACATTATCAAAGTTAGTGATAGAAACCAGGAAATTAAAGAGTAATAATTCGGGAATAAAAAGCGCATATTTATTGGAAATGGCTCATGCAAAATTAAGTTTTAAGGATGGCAGTATTCGTTTTCAGCAGCGCCGAAAACAGACTTCTATGAACCAATTGTGTATTCCGACTTTTTCAAACGTTGGAATTATTGCGAAGGAAACAATGAAGTTTGGGCTATTAGAAGTTGCCGAATGTTATATAGTAGGACCAGCAGCATTTTCACCTGATTTTGGGATGGTGGCTAGTACCTATGAGAACACTATGACCTTAGCCGTGAACTTTTTTCAGTCGACAATGCAAAAAGAGACGATAGAACAATTTATTGATGCGATCTTAAATGAACTTCCCATTCATTGATATCAGACAACCGTTCTTGGTTAATCTAGTCTGAGGTTTCTACAAATTATTGGAATAATAAGGAGAAGTATATATTATCAGGGAGGCGTTATTCGTGGAAAATAAAACCTACTACGATCCAAAAACTAAAAATCACGATATAAACAGTCAAAATACTAACAAACCTAATCGTTTAATTCACGAGAAGTCCCCATACTTACTTCAACATGCCAATAATCCAGTAGACCGGTATCCATGGGGGGCAGAAGCGTTTCAGAAAGCACAGCGTGAGAATCGGCCTGTATTTTTGTCCGTAGGCTATTCCTAGTTATGCTTAAAATAATGTAAGGATGTTACTTTAATTTACATGCCATTGGTGCCATGTCGCCTCATGGAACTAAATATAAAAAACTATAGTAGATATAGCCAGCAATTTATGTGCTGGTTTTTATATTTGCAGCCTGCAATAATATACTATACGCACTTATTTTTTTGATATATGATTCATGATAATAACATTAGAGGAGCTTATATCATGGACATTACATCTTTCTTAATATACTGCGTTATTATAACATTTACCCCTGGACCTACCAATATTGTTATATTGTCAACGGTACAGGGGTTTGGAATGAAAAAAGCTATGGAATACACATATGGAGCTACAATTGCCTTTGGTGCCTTACTTGCCATTTCCGCTATATTAAATACCGTGCTTGTGGTCGTAATCCCTCAAATTTTGATTATAATGCAGATAAGCGGAAGCCTTTATATTCTGTATTTGGCTTATCAGATATATAATATTGATGCATCAGGAACAAATGTAGAACAAGTTGCTACCTATAGGTCAGGTTTTATTATGCAGTTTGTAAATCCCAAGGTGGTGTTGTTTACAATGACGGTAATCCCAAGTTTTGTTATGCCATACTACAGTGAACCCTATACATTAGCAATTTTTGTTGCAATTATTACCGCGGTTGGCTTTTTAGCATTTGTCACTTGGGTACTTTTCGGGGCGATTTTCAAGGAACTCCTGCTGAAGTATAAAAAGCTAGTTAATGTAAGTATGTCACTCTTTCTAATCTATTCTGCTATAATAGGTTCGGGACTAGTTGAGATTATTAGGAGATGGTGATATGGAAAAATTCATATATAAAAAATCATCGGATATTACTGTGCTATCAGCTAGTTTTACTGATTTCGCATATAAAAAGCATTGCCATGAGGAATACGCATTAGGTGTAACTCTACGTGGCATTCAACAGTACAATTTAGGTGGCAGTTTACATTCATCATATGAGAATGGGGTTATGCTCTTTAATCCTGAACAGATACATGACGGCAGGGCGCATGATAGTACGGGTCTTGATTATGTTATGCTATATATTGAGCCAAAACTGTTTTTGGAGATGCTTGGGAAGAAAGATGTGGTTCGTTTTGCATCCCCAATTGTCTATAATCAAGCTCTTAGGAATAGTATCTTAAATCTTTCAAGTGCAATTCTAAGTGGAAAAGGTGAATCCTTGTGTAGTGAATTGCTCCTATCCCTTGTAGATAACTTTAATCCAACTAATATTTGTACAACGTACAAAAACGATAATAAACTAATTAAAAAAGCAAAGGAAATGATTTATTCTAAATTAGAAAATGTACTGAGTCTTGATGAAATTTGCAAAGAACTTGCCATGTCAAAGTTTCAGTTTATCAGATTATTTAATACCAATATTGGAATTTCACCATATCAATATTTTATATTTTGCAAGGTAAATCGTGCAAAGCAGTTACTGGAAAAAAACAAAGATATTTATGCGGCTATAGCAGAGTGTGGTTTTGTTGATTTATCCCATTTAAATAAGCATTTTAAAAGAATATATGGAATAACAGCATTTGAATATATATCACATTTAAATTGAGGAAGAGGTTTAAAATGGAATTTGATACTAAGCTTGTAGTTATACTTAGAGATGACCTTTTAACATGGCAAAAACTAAATGTTACAGCATTTTTAATGAGTGGAATTGGAGCCACTCAAAATATTATTGGTGAATCTTATGTTGATGCTGATGGGGCAACCTATCTTCCGATGTCACAACAGCCAATTGTTGTTTATTCTGCCAGTGGAGAAGAGATGAAAGAGGTATTGAAAAAGGCTCTTACTAAAGAAGTAAATATAAATATCTACACTGAAGAACTTTTTAAGACTTTTAACGACGAGGACAATCGTACCAAGGTCGCTGAGTATAAAACTGATGACTTAAATCTTGTAGGTATTGGTATGATAGGCAAGAAAAATCATGTTAGCAAGCTGGCAAAAGGACTTAAACTGCATGATTAGAATAAGTATAATATGTGTTTGAGTGAACCATATTGGGGTATGCGGACAGTTTGGTGGTTCAAGATATTTAATGGTTTGAATCGCATACTCTCAAAGTGAGCAGTGAAGAATAGAAAAAGTATTAGCGTAATGCTGATACTTTTTTTGTGCATACTAACTAGGAGCGTGCCATGTAATGGAACTGATTTAAAGGGGTGATTTCGTGGACAAAAAGACCAATAAATTAATAAATGAAAAGAGTCCGTATTTGCTCCAACATGCTTATAATCCAGTAGAGTGGTATCCTTGGTGCGATGAAGCCTTTGAAAAAGCAAGGCGAGAAGATAAGCCAGTGTTCTTCAGTAGTGGATATTCATGCTGCCATTGATGGCGTGTCGCCTCATGGAACTAATTTGTTTGTACTTATCTAGTCTATTATGAATCAAATGTAATTACTTATCGTTCATTAATGTAAAATAGTAACAGAATGTCTCCCAAAAATTAAGTGATGCTTCAAAAGAGTCATTACATTACAACTAATATAATGGCATATCATATTATCATCGAATTTTAGATTTCTTAATTTTTTACAAAGCCCATATTAATATAAGAGACAAGATAACTCAGCACGAATATGTGCTGAATTTTTTTATTTAAAGGATAAATCCGATGCAAGATTAAATATTATAATAGGGTCGTATGATATACCCCTAAAATGGTATTGCAAAGGAGTGCAGAGCATGTCAATTATTAGACACCGCATTAAAGAAATTGAAAATATTACGCCTTGGGGTAATACTGAGTCAGGATATTTTCTGCACTGGTTTGGGCTGACAGATTCACATTATTGGATTTCATTTGGACAAAATGAATTATTGCGATACAGTGATGATTTTATTAAAAAATACAAAATGGATGCGACGTTCCCATATGTCAATTACCAGTTTGCCCGAATTTATGATGACTTTTTTTCAATACTTGATAAGGTAATAGTTCCTATTCCATTTAATGTCTTTTCATACATTGATAATATGGAGAAGTTTGATGTGTTTAGGAAATCCCTGTATTTATGGATAAATAATGTATGGAATGAAGAAGATGAGCAGTATGATGAAATCTATGCACCCGCTCGTGATTGGGTTCATAGTAGAAGACTAGATTCAGGATATTTAGTTGGTGCGCCTGATATTTATTTTTTTGCAAGTGATGGCAAAGTTTATATCCGTTGGTATTGTGATTATAAAGACCAAGAAGGAATTGCGATGTGGAAAGAACTAAAAGGCGAATATGTCATGAATTATAGTATCTTTATTGATGAAGTAAAACAATCATTTGAGTTATTCTGGAATTCTATGGATGAAAGAGTAGAAGAAGTGCTTTCAAATTGGTCTCGTGACAATATACATATTGATAAGAAATTACTATTAAAAAATCATAATGAATTAAAGAGTGTGTATCAATCGTCCATAAAATATATTTTTTCAAGTGAGTTTGCATCATCAATTTCATATAAGACAGATTATTGGGATAATATTGAGAATAAGATAAAACTGATATTGAAATCAACAAAGTAATAAAACCCAGGGAATAAATGGTAGATTGAGTGTGGTAGAATGATGATTACTTCTTTGCCTTGTGCTATTATTGAGAGAAAATTAGTAATGAGGGGAGGATGGTTCTGATGTCTATTTCAGCATCTATAGATATTAAATTAGCTTTTCGGGACAGTCAGACCATATCAAAAGTGGCATTAATCCAAAGCCTGTTGGATTTCGGATGGACTTTTAAGGATTGTGGAAATATGACCTATTTACCGATTGGTGATGAAGATAAATTTGATTGGAAGACTGAGAATATTAGCGTAGAATCGCTGATGGTGTTATTAAATGAGAAAGAAAAAAGAGACGAGCAAATTGGTGTCGCTATGACATGGAAAGACAGTGGCATTGGAGGGGATGTCCTTTTAATGAAAAATGGTGAAATATCTGTTAGTTTAACTATAAATAGAAGAGTGATAATTGATAGTGATATTACAGATGTAAACTGGTATTTAGTCAAATTGCTACCAGCCTTAAATGATAACAATCTTATAGTCGAATCATTTTCGTATGAAGAGCATATATAGATTTGTTTAGCTGTACATAAGCGGAATGAGTGGGCGGACAGGCTGTTCGCTATTAATTGGGGAGAGCTATGAATAAGAAGAAAATAATAATAGATGGAAATAGATATAATGATATTGATGGATTCTACGATGAAGTGGATAAGGTGCTTACAAAAGGACTGACGTGGAGGACTGGACATAATTTAGATGCTTTTAATGACTTGTTGCGCGGAGGGTTTGGCGTACACGAATATGGAGAAGCAATCGTTATTATATGGGAAAACGCAACAAAAAGTAGAGTTAATTTCGGATATGATGCAACTATTAAACATTACGAAAGAATGTTAACGAGATGTCATCCGACAAATGTGAACAATGTAAGTTATTTGTTAGAAGATGCGAAACAGAAAAAGGGCGAAACATTATTTGAAATAATCATCAAGATAATTCAAAGCCATGACAATATTGAATTGAAGCTAAAATAAATATACAAATGTATGAAGAGGTTATTAATGCTTGATTATAGGTAAAAAAGTATTAGCGTAATGCTGATGCTTTTTTTGTACATACTAAATGTAAACATGCCATGTAGTGTAACTGACATAAAGGGGTGATTTCGTGGACAAAAAGCCCAACAGGCTGATAAAAGAAAAGAGTCCGTATTTGCTCCAACATGCCTACAACCCAGTGGATTGGTACACTTGGGATGATGAAGCATTTGAGATAGCTAAACGCGAAGATAAGCCCGTGTTCTTGAGTAGTGGATATAGCGCCTGTCATTGGTGCCACGTCTCCTCGTGGAACTAATTTAAATTGTAATTTATGAGGTAAAACCAGCATAAAAAGTGCTGGTTTTTGTATTTGCAGGATAAATATGGAATGTAGCGAATGCTCTAAATTAGAGAATGAATATTGCGGCAGATTACTCTTAAGACAGATTTGAAAGGAAAGTAATATGATAACGATAAAACCTATTACTATTTCAGATATTGAACGTTATGCTATTCTATGCGACGAATTGTTTAACTCCAAAACAAATTTAGTCAAGTTAGAAGTAGTATTGACTAAACTCATCAGCAATCCTGATTATATTTTGGTGGGAGCAGAAAGCGAAAGTGGGGAATTGCTTGGTTCAGTAATGGGTATTACCTGTTTTGATACAGTTGGGGAGTGTCGTCCATTTATGGTATTAGAAAATCTAATAGTAAGGGAGAATTGTAGACGGTTAGGTATTGGTAAAAAGTTAGTAGAATATATTGAAGTGCAAGCTCGTGAGAAAAGCTGTTACTTCATAATGTTAATGTCTCTAATCAAACGAAAAGAAGCACACCAATTCTACGAGACTTTAGGTTATTCAGCTGATATTGCTAAAGGTTATAAAAAATATTTGTGAGGAAGAGCTGGAATGGCTCTGTTGCTTCGGTTTTTTGTTAGGAAATATATGGGAACGATTTTATTGTATTCAATAAAGAGTTGTCAGTGGGGACGGTACCTTTTGCAGCCTTTCTAATATAGAACAGTGACAATTTAGTACCGTCCCCTGCTGAGTGGCAAGTGTTCGAAGTGTGGGCAATGGACTACTGACAGCGATAAACCAGACGCAGTTAAAGGCTTGTGCAATGGTGGTATATTTAACGGTGATTTACTTTGTGACGAGTGCTTGCCAGGACATCATAGATGGACGTTTTAATTGTATTTTGCGGTAATTTATATTGTATTAATTAGGTTAGGAAAGGTGGTATAAAGATTTGGAGATACAAGAGCAGATGAGCAGTCTTGCAAATACTGCGGTGAGATATGCACAAAAGTTTAATGAAAAACTGGATTTTAGCAGAGAAAGTATCAAGGTAGTTGAAGAAATATTAGAGTATTATTTCCAGGATTTGCAGAACTGTGCAGCAGATGAGAAACCATCGGAAGAACAAGTCTGGTCGATGGCGTTGATATGGGGAGCCTACATCGGGGAAGTAATGAGGCGAGAGTTAGGGCCAGACTATATATGGTCCAACGAAGAAAAATTTGAGGAAAAAACTCCTCATATCTTGAAAGTCGGTAAAAGTCAATGTGCTTTCCCAATCAACAAAGTGCATAAACGACTGTTAAATGGGCCTGAAGATAATATCGTCTCTTTTGTCGATGTGTTAATTGATGTATTTGAAAATGGGATGCCAAAATAAGAAAGGCAGGAATAACTCTGGGGAATTGGTCGGTATGACGAATGAAAGTATTAGCATAATTGCTGATACTTTTTTTGTATATACTAATTAGGAGCATGTGTTATGCCGCGTAATAGAACAGAAAATAGGGGGTATTATTGTGGACAAAAAAGCAAATCGATTGATAAATGAAAAAAGTCCATATCTCCTGCAACATGCCTATAACCCAGTAGATTGGTATCCCTGGGGCCAAGAAGCATTTGAAAAAGCCTCTAGGGAAAATAAGACAATTTTCCTAAGTGTTGGATATTCGAGCTGCCATTGGTGCCATGTCATGGAGCGGGAATGTTTTGAAGATCAGGAAGTAGCTGATGTATTAAATGATCATTTTGTTTCTATAAAAGTGGATAGAGAAGAACGTCCAGATGTGGATGGAATTTATATGTCAGTGTGTCAGGCACTTACGGGACAAGGGGGCTGGCCTTTAACGATCATTATGGACCCTGATAAAAAACCTTTTTTTGCTGGGACATATTTCCCTAAACATCGCAAGATGGGCAGGATGGGTTTACTCGAACTCTTAACCGTAGTGCATAAAAAGTGGCAAGAGAACCGAGAAGAGATCCTCGAAGCTAGTAATCAAATTGTAAATATCCTTCAACGCCCTAACCAACCAAATGAAAAAGGACAGATTGGCACGGATTTACTGGAACAAGCTTATCTGGAATTAGAGAATAGCTTTGATCCTAAATATGGGGGTTTTGGCACTGCACCCAAATTTCCGACACCCCATAAAATGAATTTTTTACTTAGGTATTGGCGGCATTTTAAGAAAGATAAGGCTCTTAGCATGGTAGAGAAAACTCTCCTATCGATGTGGCAAGGCGGAATCTACGATCATTTAGGATATGGTTTTGCTAGATACTCTACAGATCAAAAGTGGTTAGTACCTCATTTTGAAAAGATGTTATACGATAATGCATTATTGTGCGATAGCTATCTTGAGGCGTATCAATGTACTGGTAATCAAGAATTTGCTAGAATTGTTGAGGAAATCCTGACTTATGTCATGCGAGACATGATGAATGAGAAAGGCGGTTTTTTCTCAGCAGAAGATGCTGATTCTGAAGGAGTGGAAGGTAAGTTCTACGTTTTCACTAGAAAAGAGATAATGAATATAGTAGGAGAAGAAGCAGGGACTATTTTTGCGGATTTTTATGAGATTTCCTCTCAGGGGAATTTTGAGCATGGGACAAGTATTTTACATGTTATTGGAAGAGATTTTGAGGCTTTTGCTAGTTCTGTAAATAAAACGGTAACAGAATTGGCAGACTTATTACAGCGAGGGCGGGAAAAAATCTATCAGGTAAGGGAAAAACGTATTCACCCTTATAAAGACGATAAGATTCTTACAGCTTGGAATGCATTAATGATTGCTTCTTTTGCGAAAGCATCTCGGATTTTAGAGCGAGATAATTATTCTATGGTAGCAGAAAGGGCAATTGAATTCATCTTTGACAATCTTGTACGCGCGGATGGACGTTTGCTGGCTCGTTATCGTGATGGAGACTCTGCTCACTTAGCTTATCTTGATGACTATGCATTTTTGTTGCTGGCACTTCTTGAAACGTATCAAACGACCTATAAGGATACTTATCTGCAGCGAGCAATTAAGATAGCTGACGATATGAAGGCTTTATTTGGGGATGAAAAAAAAGGCGGATTTTTCTTTTATGGTGTGGATGGAGAAGAGCTAATTACAAGACCCAAGGAGATTTATGACGGAGCTATTCCTTCAGGCAATTCTGTAGCGGCTTTGGCGTTGCAAAAATTAGCTGACATTACAGAGAACGAAGATGTAAGGAAAATGGCAGAAAAACTATTGGATAGCTTTGCTGGAGAAGTTAGTCGCTATGCAGCAGGTTATACTTATTTTATGATGGCTGTCGACTATTATTTGGCTGAAAAAATAAAAGTTGTCATTGTAGGTGACAAGGATTTGCCTGATACGAAGGCGATGTTACAGGCAATGAATCATGTCTTTTTGCCTACAGCAACAGTACGCTTTTATGATATATATTCGCAAAATACTAGTAATTATAAAGGTACTGAGGGGAGAGCTACGGCCTATCTTTGTAAAGGTGTTGCATGTCAGCCCCCCATTACAGATGTGGAAATTTTTCGTACGAAATTATTACATAATAATTAATATTAATAATTATTATTATGTAACAATAAAAACATATTGATAACAATAGAAAAATATGCTAAAATTAAGTTAATAAAAATGATAAGTGGTTCTAATGAAAGGGGAATATAAAATGATTGGTAAAAAACTTCAAGATGCAATTAATAATCAAATCCAAGCTGAAATGAGCTCAGCGCATCTTTATTTAGCAATGTCTGTAGAAAGTGAAGAGAAAAATCTTAAGGGATTTGCTCACTGGCTTAAGTTACAATACCAAGAAGAAAACGGTCATGCCTTTAAACTGATTGATTATTTATTAGAGCGAGGCGGCAGTGTTAAGCTACAAGCAATTGAAGCTCCAGCAAGTGGTTTTGGCACTCCTGTAGAGTTGTTTGAAAAGGTATTGGCTCATGAAATACACATTAGTAAATTGATTAACAAGTTATATGAAGTAGCCTTAGAAGAAAAAGACTATGCTGCACAAATCTTCTTACAATGGTTTATAACAGAACAAGTGGAAGAAGAAGCGAATGCTTCTGCAGTATTAGAAAGATTGAAATTTGTTGGCGATAAAGGCGGCTCTCTTCTTTATATTGATAAAGAACTTGGGAAACGCGATTAATAGCATCAAAAAGGAAGAATTCATTCCTAGTAGGGATGGATTCTTCTTTTTGCTATAGTGACGTATGCCTATTTGCCAGACATGGGAGAGTAGCTTCTCTATGATTTTAAAGAGATTAGGATGTTAGAAGCCAGTGAAATCATAACTTGATTATTTTTCCAGTTATTACTATAATGGTATTGTTAACGTTAATATATTTTAGGTTAACAATACCATTATAAAGGAGCGTCTAGATGTCAGTCCTTTTTATTCATGGTTGGGCAACTAATAAAGCCATTTGGCCACAAAGTCTTGTGGGGGAGAAAAAACATATTTATGATTGTGAGAACTATCCAAATTATCAACACTTAACAAATACTTTTTTGGAGATATGCAAGCAGGAAGAGAAAAAAATCACACTAGTGGGATGGTCTTTAGGAGGGATGTTATCGTTACAATTGGCGGCTGAGTATACCGCGAAAATTGACAGGTTGATTCTTCTATCCACTACACCGCGCTTTACTTTGTGCCAAAGTTATGAGGAGGGATTACCAGGAAGTGTAGTAAAAAACTTAAGCCGCAAGCTCGCTCGTAGTTCATGGGAAGCGCAAATAGAATTTTATAAATTAATGTTTTCTCCAAGGGAAAAAGAATGGCAACAAAAATTTATTACTCACATAGCACCTCATTTTTCTAACATTAATGTTAGTAGCTTGCAAGCTGGGCTTTCTTATTTAATGGAACAAGATTTACGACAGGAGCTGGCGAAAGTTAATATTCCCTGCCTCATTATTCATGGTATGGAAGATAAGATTTGCCCTCCTAGTGCTGCTCAATACTTATTGCAGCATTTGCCGCAGGCCGAGTTAAGATTGCTGCATGGCACAGGGCATGTTCCCTTTGTAACGCAAGAAAAGTATGTAAAAGATCTAGTACTGGAGGGGATATTATGATTAACAAAACCCAGGTAAGTTGTCATTTTGGCAGAAGGTCTCAAGCTTATGATGAATATGCAGTTGTACAAAAAAATATGGGATATTCTCTAGTGGAATTGGTTAAAGAAGCCGGAGTATTTCAGAATATCTTGGAAATTGGCTGCGGAACAGGATTTTTGACAGCGTTGTTAGCACAAATGTATCCTATGTCGAAAATTACCGCTAGCGATATTTCGCCAGAAATGTTAGCAGTGGCTAATAAAAACTTATCACAATATGAGAATGTAAGTTATGTTCTGGAAGATGGAGAAAACCTAAAGTTGTCTGAGAAGTTTGATTTGATTGTTTCTAATGCTGCATTTCAGTGGTTTAATGATTATCAGCAGGCTTTTACGCAAATGGAGCGTCATTTATTACCTGGAGGGTGTCTTATCTATGCTACTTTTGGCGAAAAAACCTTTTATGAATTAAATCAGTCTTTTCAAGCAGCCCATAAATCTTTAGAAATTACAAAGGTGCACCATGGCCCTGAGTTTATTTCTATGAAAAAATTAGCTGATATTACTTGTGGTCTAGGGCTTTCAGTTCAACTAGAGGAGGAAACTATAACAGAAAAGTTCAAAGGAGTCCGGGATTTTTTGACGTCAGTAAAAAAAATAGGAGCTAACAATTCTTCTAACGGGAATAATATATTAATTCATCGACGGCTTATGTTATCGATGATGGAATTTTATAAAAATGCATTTGAGCAGTTTGGGCAAATACCTGCTACATATCATATTATTTATGGCAGCCATAAAAAAAGCTAGGGTACTTTTAGGGGCAATACTTGCGTTATGATTTGGTAGACCTTTTTGAAATGAATAGCTTTCAAGCTAACAGTAGATAATATAGTTAGATCCTCAAAAATCTACTGGAGGTGAATAGTATGGGTAAAGGCGTAATGTCGCAAGAATACAAAGATAAATTAGCCTATGATCTTGGCTTCGGTGAGAAAGTGGAAGATGGAAATTGGAGCGATGTCACTACCGGTGAAGTTGGATCTATGGTACGTGAAGCTATTAGACGTGGTGAACAAGCGATAGTGGAAGAAGCAAAAACTAATGGTGAAGTTCATCAAAACGCTAAATAAATATGTGTGGCATTTCGTAAAATCCTGCTAATTCATATTGTGAATTGGCAGGATTTTATATTTAGAGATAGCGATTATTAACTCGTAGGTAGTTACTGCTTGATCTTTTTTTTATGCTTTGCATTCTGAGTTTGGCTAATTTTTCAAATAAACCTTTTATTGATTACAGATTTTTGGTCGGACACTTATCAGCAGGAATTTGAAATATTTTAATATGTAGAAATTAGTAACAGAGGATACCCTTAGTCAAATCGTAAACTAAGGGTATCCTCTGTGCCACTGAAGGGATAAGGCAGTTCTGTTGACAGATCCAATTCCGGCATCTCAGCCAAAGGAATATTGGTGAAATGATAAAAGTGATTATACAAAGAGGGTAAGGGCCAGAATAAATTATACTTCTGATGACCGTTGATAATTAGTATAATTTTTCAGCTTTATCGGCTTGATATATGATAGTTAATTTTCTGCTACTACTCCGAGTTGTTGCATTAAAGTTAAATTGTCTTCTAAGTGCCAATCCTCAATAATTTTCCCAGCATTAATACGTAAAACATCAATTGCCATGAATTTAATTGGCTTTCCAGTAGGCTTTTTTCCGAGAAACTCGCCCTCATGTGTTCCAGTAAATAAAAGACGAGCTGTTACTTTATCTCCAACTACTATTAAATCTTCTATCTTACATTGCAAGTCAGGAACCGCTTTACGAAAGTTACGAGACGCGAATAACAAGCCTTCAGGACCTTGGGGCCGACCTATCGGTAACGTGTTATCAATGAAGGTGGGGACAATTGTTTTTGGAATAAGAGCCTCATTGCCAGTATTCCAGAATGCATAGAAGCGTTGTGCGGCTTGAACCATTGCTGTAGCTTCTTCTGGATCTAATGAAGGATCAATTGTCATCGAATTTGGTTGAGGAAGATCTTGTAGCAGTTGGATTTCGTTTGTAAGGATTGCGGCAGTCTTATTTTCTGAAGCAAATGTCTTTGTTATGTTACATGTTAACACTGATAGCATTACCCCGCAGATAATAGCAAAACATGCGATTGGTCTGACGACTCTTTTTTGTAAATTCATAATTTTCTCCTCCGGTATATTATTTGCTAGATTCGCTCTATGGTTGTTCAGTCAAGGCTAAAAACAAATTTTTCGCTGATCCTGGGATCAACTGATCAGAGTAAGCAAGAAAGCAGTAGTGGGCTGTCTCGGCTTTTTTTTGCAGTCATTTTAATCACCTCCCAAGTGATAGGGATGAAAAAGTAGATTTATTGATATTATACATGTCGATAATTCATTTATGGAAGTAGTGTTATTTAATTCATATAGTTTCCCTGAGTATATTAATGCGATATATTTAGCTTTATAGACATTTTTTTTTGAAGCTATCTTGATGGAGGAAATTGAGACAGTCGTGTTAACAAAAGGGATACCGGGTGAACCTTGCCCCATTGCCAAAACACTTGACGTGATTGGAACCAAGTGGACCTTTTTGATTATTCGAGACTTACTCATCGTAAAAACGATGCGGTTTAGCGAATTGTTTAAGATCTATGGACGAGATAAGCCCGAAAAATTTAGAGGTTGTAGGACTTTATTATTGGATATAAGGTTGTTCAAATTGCCAAAAGGACCCGAGTGGTCCTTTTGGCTTATTAATTAGTTTTATTTTATAAACATTGGGCGTTTATTAGCCAGAGACTTTAGAAAAGGTTATTTAGTTACATCACATTGGTGTGAAGTAACTGAAATAACCTTTTTAACTGAATGGCTTTTGATGTAATTGTCAATACTATAAATAGGCTTCCAAAATAATTACTGGAGGTGATTATATGGGTAAGGGAGTAATGTCCCAAGAATACAAAGATAAATTAGCCCATGATCTTGGCTTCGGTGAGAAAGTGGAAGACGGAGATTGGAGCGATGTCACTACCGGTGAAGTCGGATCTATGGTACGTGAGGCTATAAAACGCGGTGAGCAGGCAATGATAGAAGAAGCAGAAAAAAATGGTAACAGTCATCAAAATATATAGTAGTCCTTTAGTCCAGAAGTTTTAAAAAACTTCTGGACTATACTTTCTATAGTAAGGGAATGTGCTTTTAAGGAGATGCTTTATGAAGTTACTTTTACATCCACTGCCAATACGGATTTTTCATTGGGTATTGTTTATTTGTATTATGGTACTATTATTTACTGGATTATATATAAACAGAGCTTGGGACATGGTACTACTGCCAATGCGAGTCAATCGAAAACTTCATACCCTTTTTAGTGCCGTCTTAATCGTGAATCTAATGGGGCATTTGTATTATTATTTATACACGAGAAAAATCACTGATGTTATATTTACACTTCGTGACTGGGTAAATATACCCAGTTTTCTACGTTATGTTTTCTTTATTAAGCCAGATCACCCTAACTTTGGTCGTTATAATCCAGGACAGAAGTTATTGTTTTCCTTTTGGTTTTTAACAATAATAATTGCTGCTATTACAGGCATCATCTTATTATTCCCCGAAAATTCTCAATGGTTTCAGCGAATGTTAGGTGGGTTAAACATCATTCGAATTTTGCATTTTTACGTAGGAATCTTTTTTGCTATGTCGATTCCCCTACATTTATATCTTGTATTTACAGAAAGTCCAGCCAATTTACAGGCTATGTTTACTGGATATATTAACAAAGATATAAAACCCGAGATAATCAAAAAAGAAAAGGAAGATCCAAGTATTTAATGTTAGGCTAGAGAGTCATAGGCGGTTTATGTTCTGGGGCATCTATCATATGGACGGCGCAGGTAAAGCAAGGGTCAAAGGAGCGGATTACCCGACCAATTTCTATTAGATCTTCTGTATTGGCGACAGGTGTATCTAGCAGGCTTTCTTCGACGGGGCCCCGTTTTCCTTGATTATCGCGAGGGGAAAAGGTCCAAGCGGTTGGTGTAACAATTTGATAATGTACAATTTTACTATCCTTTATTTTGATCCAGTGGCCTAAAGGTCCACGCATTGCATCTGTTAATCCAGCACCTTCACCCTGCATTGGCACCGCATATTTTGAAAGAGTAGGGCCACCAGGGACAAGCTGGCTAATCCAATCTTGCGCCATGCGGCATATTTTAAGTGTTTCGCGGGCACGTGTGATGATTCGATCCATAACGCCTGTGCCCCGTTGATATTCGCCACTAATCCAAGCCCTGGCAAGCGGACCTCCTTCAAAAGCATAACCCTCATAGCGAGGAGATTTTATCCAAGAATAAGCTTCTGCTTTATTTCGATCGGGTACTGTTTTTCCTTCTATAGGATTACGTGTTTCTTGGTCATCCTGGTACCAACTATGTTTTATGTCTTCACCAATTTTACTGGTATCAAGGGGCTGTACCTTACCTTTTTCAAAAATAACACCCGAAGGAAATTCCCGTTTGCCAGTTATCGGTTGGGGAAACATGCCGTAGGAGATCATATTACCTTTAGTACTGCCGATAGTATAGTAATCTTTATAATAATCGGCTAAGACGGCCACATCATAGAGATAGACGTTTTCAACCCAGTCCGTTAGTTCCTGTAAAATACCTAGGTACGCACTGATGCGATCAGCGGATGCTTGCTCAGTGACTCCAGTAACAAGAATTGTTTGCTGCATTGGAATTTTGGCACCAAAAATCGCCAACATTTCATGGGCACGCATCGCCTTGAGCATACCTTCTTTTGTATGAGCCATTAATTCGTCAGTCAGCTTTTTGGGTAAGCGATAGTCACCTTCAAGTCGAGGCGTATAGGGAGGCATGTTTGGACCTTTCAAATAATCATAAATGGCCAGAACGTAAAAATGACGGATCTGATTTTGTATAATATCTGCTGCAAAAATTAAATTGATGATGTGCTGACCATTTAATGTCGGTGATAATCCAAAGGCCTGCTGCATGGCAAATGTAGCAGTTACAGCATGTGCGCTGGAACAAATTCCGCAGATACGTTGTGTTAGAAGCGCCGCATCACGTGGATCGCGTCCAATCATCATTATTTCAAATCCACGAAACAAAGTAGCCCCAACTGTGGCATCCACTACTTTACCATTTTGAATATCAACATCCACTCTAAGGGGTTCGTGTACCCTTGTCATAGGGAAAATTACTTTTTTTGTCATACCTTTTCAGTCCTCATTTTTATCTTTGCCTTGAAGGATTTCAGCCAACTTACGTCGCCACCACTTGCGGTGTCGTACAGGATGATTCGCCTCTAACTTTCTTGTTTTAGCAAGTAAGGCGTTTTTTTGTTTTGTTAGCTCTTCTAATTCTTTTTTCGCTTGCTCTAGTGTCTCAGGTTCCGAGACTTCGAGAGGTTTGGTACCATCAACATAATGCTTATGTATTCGTTTTTTGTATATTCCAACCGCAAAATGTGTGGCAACGCCGCCTGTACCTAGAGCTACCATCGCTGCGCCGATCTTCTTTACATTTAATGCCGTGAAAGGAGTTTGAATGTCTGGTAAGTGGTTATAAAAAGGCATCATTCCATCTGGAAAATTAGGACTGGCGCAGCCAATGCAGGGAGCGCCAGCTTTGACAGGCCAATTAACATAATGATTCCACTGGCGTAGAGGGCAATCGGCATGAGTAACAGGACCTTTACAGCCTACCCGAAACAAACAACCCTCGCCACCAGGAAAATCAGCAAATATTCCATCCTCAAATTGCTGACGTCTTTGGCATAAATCGTGAATCGTTTTGCCAAAGAACATAAGGGGACGATTATAACTATCCAATTCGGGTACGCCATAAAACAAAAGATGACTAAAAGTTCCCGTCATCCAATCAGGATGAGCAGGGCATCCAGGGATATTGATCACTCGCCTATTTACTACTTCCCATACACCTTTCGCGCCAGCAGGGTTAGGATGAGCTGCGGAAGGGCCACCGAAGGCAGCACAATCACCAACAGAAATCACATATTTTGCTTTTGCCGCAATATCCATTATTGCTTCTAGACCTGTCACCATTTTGCCATTTCTGAGAAAGACTTCATTATAGCGGCCGTTATCAGCTGTCATTACAGATCCTTCTACGACAAGCCAAAACTTTCCGGCTTCCTTTTCTAACGTTTCTTCTAAAGCTTTGGTGGCATCTTCACCATTGGCAACATTTAATAACCAATGATAGCGAACATCTAGTATTTCTGACAGTAATTGTTCTAAGGTGGGGTTCACGGCATTTTCTAGTGATACAGAATTTCCCGTGCAAGAGCCAAGTTCCAGCCAAATTACAGGTGCCTTGTTGGTTTTACTTTGCGCAATGGCATTATGCATGATAGGAATTAGGTACTCTGTTAGGCTCATTCCCACAGCCGTCGACATACATAAACGAATAAATTCTCGTCTTGAAAGCATAATGAGTCATTCTCCTCAGTGTCACTATACTGTCTAGCTTTTCCAAGATTGCCTGAATTTATGTGAACGTGGGAAAATAACCCACATATCCTTCAAGAATAGCAATAATAAGGATATGCAATACTACTGTAAGGGTGATTTGTATGTTAACAGATTGGTATAAGGCGAAGAAACCACGCAAAATCGGAAAGCAAGGTAATCTGCATAATGAGAGCAGTAACGTGAAAAAATATGACGTTATTGTGGTTGGCGCGGGTCCCGCAGGAGCTAGCGCTGCTTATTTTATGGCAAAAGAAGGACTGGATGTTTTGCTTTTAGAGCGAGGACCTTTTCCGGGGTCTAAAAGCTGTGGTGGTACTTCACTGATTGCCGAACATACTCACAAATTATTCCCTAACTTCTGGGAAGAATGTCACTGCGAACGTATTGTAATCCAACAAGGTTATTGGTTTATGACAGAGGATTCGTTACTGTCATCTTCTTTTCAAAGCATGAAACTAGCTGCCGCTCCTTATAATCATTTTACAGTAAAACGCAGAAGTCTTTATCAATGGCTTGTTGATAAAGCTAAAGCCGTTGGGGCGTTTGTGTATTTTAATCATCATGTTGCAGAAGTAATATTTGACGGTACTCAAGCGATTGGCGTTGAAGTATCATTACCACAAAAATCTAGATTCTTTGCGAATGTTATTATTTTAGCTGACGGAGCCAATTCTTTGGTCGGTGAACGCTCTGGACTTATTCCTAGAGTATCACCCGAAAACTTAGCATTGTATGTAAAAGAAACCATTGCCCTCCCAGCCCAGGTCATTGAAGAGCGGTTTAATCTGTCTCCTGGTTATGGTAGCTTGATTGGGTTGATCGGTTATCCTACGGCTGGTTTTAATGGCACTGGTTCAATACATACTTTCAAAGATAGTATTAATATTAATGTTGGATTGGCAATTTCTGATTTTGCCATATCAGGCATTCGTCCCCATGAACTCTTAGACCGCGTAAAAATGCACCCTTTTATCCAAACTCTATTGATTGGTGGCAAGACAATCGAATATGGGGGCTCGGTAATTCCAGAAGGTGGGTATCATGCCATCCCGAAACTAGTTCATCCAGGTTTACTGGTAATTGGCGATGCCGCATCCCTAGTTAATGGCACCCATGGCATAAATTTGGCAATGTGGTCGGGATTCTTCGCTTCCCGAGCAGTTTATGAAAGTAAAAAAAACAGGGATTTTTCAGTAAAAAAATTATCGTTATATCGTACCTTGTTAGACGAAAGTTTCGTTATGCAGGATCTAAAAGCGAATGCCAAAATTGCCAGTCTTCAACGTGAATTACCTTATTTATTCGACTTATATACCAAGATAGCGAATGATACAGCCTATCATGTAGCAAAAGTATATTCGATGCCCAAAAAAGCGAAACGTAAATTTATTTTTAAGAAAATAACCAGTATCCAGCCTATTCTTAAAATGGCTAGTGATATATGGAAAATATTGAAGGTAGTAAAAGGATGAATAAAATTGATGATCGGCTAAAGTTTCTTCATTATCAAATCGATGAGGATTGGCAACATGTGATTGTTATAGACGAGGCGATTTGTCAAAATTGCCATAATAAACAATGCCTTACTTTCTGTCCATCGGGTGTATTTAGAGAAAATAAAGAAAAAAAACAACCGCTACTCATACTGTATAAACAGTGTATTGAGTGTGGCGGTTGCCGTCTGATTTGCAATAACATTGATTTTTCTTATCCCAAGGGGGGATATGGTGTTCTATTTATGGAAGGGGAGGAACAACTATAAAAGGAACTTAGTCATCTGATAAGAAATTAGCTTGTCCTTGTGAAAAGGAACCAATTCTTGCGAGTGATTCCACTCGGTAACCAGCTTGCGCTAATTTTTGGGCTCCAGGTTGGAATGACTTTTCAATTACAATTCCTATCCCTACAACCGTAGCATTTGCTTGTTTAACAATATTAGCCAAACCTGCAGCAGCTTCGCCGTTAGCTAAAAAATCATCAATAATCAGGACCTTGTCCTCTTTTTGCAAAAATTGCTTTGAGACAATAATGTCATTGCTTTCATTTTTTGTAAAAGAATAAACCTTTGTGGAGTATAAGTTATCATTAACAGTAACCGATTTCTTTTTGCGTGCGAAAACAACGGGTACTTTAAGTACCAGCCCTGCCATAACTGATATTGCGATTCCTGATGACTCAATAGTTAAGATTTTGGTAATTGACTCTCCTTCAAAGCGGCGAGCAAATTCTTCTCCGATTTTCATCATAAGTTCAGGATCAATTTGATGATTTAAAAAGGAATCAACTTTTAGCAAAGAATCATTTAGAACTAAGCCATCGGACTGAATCCTTTGTTTTAGTAAATCCATATAGCCTCCTTTATTTGTGGGAACAGTATAGTAAATAATTAACAAAGCCCTGACAGGGAAATTCGCCTTAAAAGATGAGCGAAAATTCCTCGTCAGGGCTTTTACCCTTCGATATAGTGTATTAACACTTGCATCACTGTTCACAACCACTATTTAAACATAAGACTGATTGTCTCGATAGTGTGGAACCCTAGATGCATTTTCACCCGTAGAAGGCAATTCATGGTTGCCTGTAGAAACTTTTGGGCCATATCCCCAAAAATATACGAGAATGTAGTAACATGTGAATTTATTCTAGCAGTCTCAAATCTCATTGTCAATGAAGAGTAAGACAAAAAGTTACTTATTTTGCGTTACGAGAATGTCTTATAAAAAAATGCCCCATTATTTCCTGGAAATAGTATAAGTTGGTGGTTATTAAAATAATAGGAGTGAGAGCGTATTTCTATCAATCTATATCTTTAGGTAGATGCATTTATTTAAATAATATTTTATATTAGAAGTAATTGATTTGACTATATCAGCAAGTGGCAGGAAAAATAGCACACTTTGTCAAAATCTAGCCGACTATTTAGATAGAATGAAGGATTACTAGTGAAAATGAAGAAATGATACACTAATAGTCTGTAAGTATTGGTAGTAGGAGGATAGCTGTGTGTCAAAAGTACTGGATATAATCAAAAAAGCGGAAAGCACTCATTCTTTAACCAAAGAAGAAATCGTAGAATTACTTAATTATGATGAGTGTGACCAAGAATTATTTATGGCAGCTGATAGGGTGCGCAGTCAATTCGTGGGAGATCAAGTACACTTGCGTGGTTTAATCGAGTTTTCAAATATCTGTCAACAGAACTGCTGCTATTGTGGACTAAGAAGGGATAATGCTAAAGTTAAGCGATATAAGTTACTGCCTAACGTCATTATTGAACTTGCTAAAAAAGCAAAAGATTATGATTATAAGACGGTTGTTCTGCAATCGGGTGAGAGTCAATCCTACACTGTAACTGAGATGGAACATATTATTCGCAGTATAAAGGCATTGGGATTGGCTATTACATTAAGCCTTGGTGAGAAAAGTAAAGAGGAATACCAAAAATACAGAGAAGCCGGTGCTGATCGGTATTTGCTTAGGATCGAAACTACGGATGAAAAAGTTTATGAAAGCTTACATCCAGGCATGAGTCTTACCAATAGAATGCGGTGTTTGGTTGATATAAAAAATCTTGGGTATGAAGTAGGAACTGGATGTTTGGTAGGACTTCCGAATCAAACGATGGAATCATTGGCTGGGGATATTTTATTTTTTAAGTCCTTGGATGCCGATATGATTGGACTAGGTCCCTTTATCCCTAATGAAGATACACCATTAGCGCAGGAGGTAGGTGGCAGTTTTACCCTTAGTATTAAAGTGATGGCTATTACTCGATTGTTGTTGCCCGATGCGAATATACCAGCGACTACAGCTATGGAAACTCTAAATAAAAATGGTCGTATGATTGCATTGCAAAGTGGTGCCAATGTTGTTATGCCAAACGTTACAGAAGGTGAGTATCGAGAAATGTATATGCTATATCCTGGTAAGATTTGCATTAATGATACACCAAAACATTGTAGAGGTTGTATTACAGGCAAAATTCAAGGGATTGGTAGACAGGTATCAACCGAATATGGTTATCGACAAAGAAAAAAATAGACTACATCTTTGCAGGAATATGCAGAAAAATGAAGAAATATGTATAGTGGTTTTTGGATTAATTTAGATAATTATATATATTATTCATAGGTTATACCTGTGAATAGAATTTTAGGGGGCTGTAATTTTGGAATTATCGACAGTATTAGGTGTTGTAGTTGGTTTCGTGGCTGTTGGCGTTGGGATGGTACTTAAAGGGGCAAATTTGGCGGTGTTAATTAATCCAGCGGCTTTTTTGATTATTCTCGCTGGTACAGCTGCTTGTTTGTTAAATGCTTTTCCTATGGAAATTCTTCAAAAATTTCCGACGCTAATTAAAATGCTATTTAAGAAGCCGGAGTTTATGTCAAAGGTTGATATGCTGAAAATGTTTGTGGAATTATCCCAAACAGCAAGACGTGAAGGTATTTTGGCACTTGAAAGCCGTGTAGACGAGGTGCCAGACGTTTTCCTTAAAACTGGTTTGAGTATGGTTATTGACGGTCTTGATCCGGACTTTGTAGGGGACGTATTGGAAGCTGAAATTCAGGGAATGGAAGAGCGACATCGTGTAGGAGCGTTAATTTTTTCCCAGGCCGGCTCCTATGCTCCAACGTTAGGGGTACTTGGTGCGGTAGTTGGTTTGATTGCTGCATTAGGAAATTTGAATGATATCGATGCTCTTGGACATTCTATTGCAGCTGCCTTTGTTGCTACTTTACTAGGGATATTTACCGGATATGTTATTTGGCATCCATTCTCAAATAAATTAAAAATGATGTCAAAAAAAGAAGTTGAAATAAGGAAGATGATGGTTGAAGGGATACTATCCCTGCAAGCTGGTGATTCACCTACAGCAATTGAAGCAAAACTTACTGTGTTTATTTCCCAAACAGAGAGAAATCAGATGAAGGCCAAAACGGAGGAAGCATAATGTCCAGACGGAAAAAACATCATGATGCTCATCATGAGGAACACATGGATGAATCATGGCTCATTCCTTATGCTGATATATTGACATTGCTGCTTGCACTGTTTATCGTGCTATTTGCATCGGCTCAAGTAGACCAAAAGAAATTTGATCAAATGGCTTATTCTTTTAATGCAGCTTTTAGTGGCAGCCCCTCTGTTTTTGATAACAATCGGGCTATAACGCCAGAAGTTGATGCTTCTAAGCCGAATCAAAGTACGCTTGATAGTACTACAGAGCAATCACATCTAAAAGAAACTGTTCAACTTTTAGAGATTAAAAAACAAATGGATCGTTATATTCAAGATAATAATTTATCTGGTGATCTAAATACTCTACTAACTGAAGACGGTCTGATGATTCGTATTAAGGATTCTGCATTGTTTACTTCAGGAAGTGCTGATCTGCGTCCCGAATCCTTGCGTTTGGGTGAAGAGATTGGCAAGTTATTAGCCCCATTATCGCAAAAAATCGTTATCTCAGGTCATACCGATAACGTACCAATTAACACGCGGGAATTTCCTTCTAACTGGGAATTGAGTGCAAAACGATCAATTAATTTTATGAAGTTCCTACTAGGTAAGGAAAGTAAATTACAGCCTGAAAAGTTTAGTGCGATTGGGTATGGCGAATATCGTTCACTTGAGCCCAATGATACGATTGATGGACGTGCGAAAAATCGACGCGTAGAAGTGCTCATTATGAGAAATTTTAAAATGTAAGTAAAAATGAAGGACTTAGCGATAGCTGAGTCTTTCATTTTTGTGTCTATTAAAATTTAGCCGCTTGTATTGGCAAAACTCGGTCAATACTGATACAATGCATAATAAAGAGTAAATTTGGAGTGACGTTAGTGATTATTGGTACTGGTATTGATATTATTGAAATTGATCGTATTAAAGCTGCTATTATACGCCAATCCTTTGTAGAGAGAGTGTTTACTTTAAGTGAACGAGAGTATTGTGAAAGCCGAGGCTTGCAAAAGGCATCTTCTTATGCAGCTCGATTTGCTGGTAAGGAAGCGGTAATGAAAGCCTTTGGTACGGGTTTAGCAGGTGGAAGTCTTCAAGATATTGAAATCTTTCTCAATGACAAAGGGTGCCCATATGTAAATTTAAGCGGTAAATTTGCCGCTTTGGCTAGAGCTTTGGGGGTTAACTCAATTCATATATCATTGACACACGCGCGGGAGTATGCCGCCGCACAAGCTATTTTATGGGGAGGTAAATAAAGATGAAAGTAGTGACAGTTGCCCAAATGCGAAAAATTGAGCAGGCAGCAATTGAAGAATATGGTATCCCCGGTATTGTTCTCATGGAGAATGCTGGTGTAGAAGTAGTAAAGCAAATAGAAAATGTACTTGGTAGTATACATAATAAAAGGATTTCTGTTTTTGCGGGTACTGGTAATAATGGAGGCGATGGCTATGTTGTCGCTCGGCATCTATATAACCAAGGTGCTAAGGTTAAGGTTTTTTTAATTGGAAGTAAAGCCAGTGTTGTAGGAGATGCATTGACTAATTTGCAGATCATTACTTACATGGGAATTGATGTACTAGAGGTAACTAACTCTCATGATTGGGATAAAGTAAAAATAGCGATGACGTTCACTGATTGTTTAGTAGATGCATTATTAGGTACAGGTTTTGCAGGACAATTACGAGAAAATATGACACAAGTTGTGGAAAGTATTAATAAAATGAATAAGGTGACGATTGCAATTGACGTGCCAACAGGTGTTGACGCGGATACTGGTCAAATTCAAAGTGTAGCAGTCAAAGCTAGTCATACAATAACCTTTGCCTTGGCGAAACAAGGACTTTTGCTATATCCAGCTGCTTCTTATGTTGGGGAGTTATGTGTTGCTGATATTGGAGTTCCCAGGTTGTTATTAAGCGATCCTCAAATTCAGCAAAATCTTATTACGAGTAAAGATGCTCGGGAAATATTTTCGAAGAGGCAACCAGATGTCCATAAGGGGAGTTGTGGAAAAGTCTTAGTCGTAGCTGGTTCTAAAGGTTTGACTGGCGCTGCTGCTCTTGCTTCTGATGCTGCGCTGCGTTCTGGTGCCGGCATGGTGACCTTAGGTATTGCCGAAAGTTTGCATGAAATTATGGAAATCAAATTAACGGAAGTTATGACGAGTCCTTTACCGGAAGCCGGAGATGGCTTTGTTGGAGAAGATGCTTTTGATGAAATTGTAACGCTTTCTTTGAAAAATGATGTAGTGGCTATCGGCCCTGGCCTAGGAAGACAGACAGAAACATTAGAGCTTGTGCGCCAAATCGTGAAAAATGTAGAGAAACCTTTAGTACTCGATGCAGATGCTCTATATGCACTAATTGACCATACTTCTATTTTATTAGAGGCGAAGTCAATGCCTGTGCTGACGCCTCATCCAGGAGAAATGGCGCGTCTTGTCGGTTTAACACCAGAAGAAGTAAATCAGGATCGGATTTACATTGCTAGGCAAGCTGCTACAGAGTGGGGAAGTATCGTTATTTTGAAAGGTGCACGAACAGTTGTAGCATTTCCAGATGGTGAGGTATATATTAATAGTAGTGGTAACGCTGGTATGGCTACAGCTGGTGCTGGTGATGTTTTAACTGGGGTAATTACAGGACTTATTGGTCAGGGGTTATCGAGCCACGAGGCCGCATTAGCTGGTGTGTATCTTCATGGATTAGCTGGAGACATTGTTGCTAGAGGTGGAATGATCGGTATGGTGGCCAGTGATCTTATTAAAGCATTGCCAGCAGCAATATTTGGAATTCAAGAAAAGGACTAAGCATAAAATAACCTTTTTTCATGCATACTTAATGGTGGTAGGTATATTTTCAAATATAATTTGCAGCCGGTTATCATCCGCCAAATGATAAAATCGTGTATAAAAAAATTGACATTTGTATATAAAAAAATTATAATCAATCTATATGAATGTATGTGTTAACTGGCGGGGGTGAAGGCGTGGCAGAATTGAGGCGTATTATGATTAGTATCCCGAATAGTTTGCTTCAAGAAGTGGATGGTATTATTGCTATAGAAAAATTAAGTCGGAGTCAATTTGTGCGCGACGCTATGCGTCTTTGTATTGAAGAACGTAAACGTAAAGAAGTGTATGATAGAATGCGTAAGGGATATCAGGAGATGGCGGGAATTAATCTGACATTAGCTGAGGAAGGATTGCTGGCTGATGCAGATACATTTGAAATGCCTACCCTGCTGGCGGAGCGTGAATAAAAATGGTCGTAAAACGTGGGGATATTTATTATGCCAATTTAAGCCCGGTAGTGGGTTCGGAACAAGGAGGGCATCGTCCCGTTTTAGTCATACAAAATGATGTTGGTAATAAATATAGTCCGACCGTTATCGTGGTAGCCATTACTTCACAAATTTCGAAAGCTAAATTGCCGACTCATGTAGAAATCAATTCGAAACAATCTAGTTTGGAAAAAGACTCCGTTATTTTATTGGAGCAATTACGTACTATTGATAAACGTCGATTAAAAGAGAAAGTCTCTCACTTAAATGATGATATTATGAGTATGGTTGATGAATCGATAAAGGTGAGTTTGGGTTTGGTTGAGGTATAATTTGTGATCTAAAGTGAACTGTTTTATTTTAACAAACAACTAGGACTTGGTGAAAACCAAGTCTTTTTAGTTAGAAAATGATATGTTGTGAGGAGTTTTATTATGATACGTAGATGGTTAGCAGTATTCATGTTGCTAATATTTGTTACTATGGTTGTAGCAGGTTGTAGTAAACAAAGTGTAAAACCAGCAGGGCAAGGGGGGCAAAAGCAAACTAGTTCAGCAAGTTCACCTCTTACTGTGAAGGTACTAGATATTGGACAAGGTGATGCGATTTTAATCCGCGTAGCTGGGCAAACTGTATTGGTTGATTCAGGAGATATTAATACTAGAGAAAAATTGGTGCAATACATAAAAAAAGAGGGCATTACCACAATTGATAAGGTAATCATTACTCACCCACATGCCGATCATTTAGGCGGAATGCCAGGAGTGTTAGATAATTTCAAAGTTAATCAGATTTACGATAGTGGACAAACTACGACCACTGCCCTGTATCGTCAGTATTTAACCCTAGTAAAAAAGAAAGAGATACCTTTTACCGTGCTTACTGCCGGTACTGAGATTGTTATTACTGATGATATTAAACTTAAAATTCTTGCGCCAGAAAAGCCATTTATAACAGAATCGGAGTTGAATAATAATTCTATAGTTACTAAACTGGTTTATAATAACTTTTCCATGCTATTAACTGGAGATGCGGAAAAGGAATCGGAAAACCGCATGGTGAAAACCTATGGAAATGAGCTTAAAAGTACTATATTGAAAGTTGGACATCATGGTAGCAACACCTCTTCGTCAATTGAGTTTTTAAAAATCGTAGCCCCGGAAGCTGCTATTATCTCATTAGGTGCTAACAACGATTATCACCATCCTCATCCCTCTACAATGAAAAAATTAAATGAGGCCAAGGTGAAAGTATATCGTACAGATACAGATGGGACGGTAACAGTAAATAGCGACGGAAAAACTTATACAATATCAAAGGAGCAGTAATATGAAGGTTCAAGCTGTCATTGATCGTTTTGAAGGAAGTAAGGCAGTATTATTAGTAGGTGAGGATGAAACGCAGGTATCATGGCCTTGCTGTAGCCTACCTAGTGAAGCGGCAGAGGGAGATATATTGCAGATTGCCTTGGAGGTTGATCAGCAAGCTACTAATGCGGCAAGGCTAGAGGCAGAGAATCTCTTGAAGGAAATTGTAAAGAGGAATCAGGAAAGCTAATGCTTTCCTGATTTTTTTTGTATTAAAGAATTTTTGATTTGAATTAGAGGAATAAGATATCCACCTACTTTGATCCCAAAAAGGCTTAAATCAAGCTGATTCTTATAGGTGTAAAAAACAGTCATAGTCTATGAGTGAATGTAGGAATTTAAAATAAAATTAAAAATTCTGAAAAAAGTGAAAATGATAGCAGGAGTTTTTTACCTTTGGAAGAATAAGTAATGTAAACGTTTACAAGATACAAATAGGAGTTTTTTAATGCAGAATGATAAGCAGGTTCTAAAAAATAAAACAATTAAAGATGTAGCGCAATTAGCTAACGTTTCTATAGCAACTGTTTCCCGTACATTAAGTGGTAAAGATAAGGTATCACCATTGCTAGCAGAACGTGTATCGGCAGCCATGAAAGAATTGCAATACCAACCTAATGATGTAGCCAGAGCATTAAAGATAAAAGAGTCACGCAGTATTGGGCTTATGATTCCGGATATTGAAAATCCATTTTTCCCAGCGTTAGTAAGGGGAGTGCAAGATGCTGCTAAAATCCATAATTATGCCGTTATTTTATGTAATACAGACGGAAGGCTAGAAGAAGAAAGAAATTATATTCATTTTTTGTATAGTAAACGAGTAGACGGTATTGTTTTTACTGACAGTGTTTATAACAAACAAAGTATTTCTCTCTTAGATTCTTTAGGTATTCCTGTTGTTCTCCTGGATAGACGAGTAAGTGGAATTCATGCCAGCACTGTTACTTCTGATAATCGTTTAGGTGCTTTTTTGGCTACGGAACATTTGATTCAATTAGGTAAGAAACGGATTGCATTTATTAGCGGGCCTTTAAAGCTGTCTTCTGGGGCCGATCGGGCGAGTGGTTATCAAGATGCCCTTGTTCGTTATAACATTCCGTATAATAAGAATCTAGCGTTTATTGGCGCGTTTACTTACGAGAGTAGTTATAAGGCAGTAGAAGATTTACTATTTAGTCGAGAAAAGTTTGACGCAGTATTTGCTTCTAATGATCTGATGGCAATTGGTGTTATTGAATGTTTAGCTAAATATGGTATAAGGGTGCCAGAAGATGTAGCGGTGGTTGGCTTTGATGATATACGTATGGCGGCATGGTATAAACCTTTGTTAACGACGATTCGGCAACCTGTATATGATATGGGGCAATATGCAGTGAAACTTTTAGTGGAGCATATTACGGGTGTAAGAGAGACTTATTATGAAAAGATATTTAAGCCTGAACTTATTATTCGTCAGTCTTCAGGCAGTGTGGAGGAAAGAAAATGAAGGATTTGGCAAAACCGATATTGGTTGTAGGTAGTTTAAATATGGACTTAGTAATAAGGGTAGCAAACTTACCGCTCAGGGGAGAAACAATTTTTGGAAAAACGTTTACAACCTTTCCAGGTGGCAAGGGCGGCAATCAAGCAGTGGCTGCATCTAAATTAGGAGCTAAGGTCACGATGGTAGGGGCAGTCGGACGAGACGATTTTGGCGACAAACTGCTTTGTAGCTTGTCAGAAGGGAATGTAGATACTTCCTACATAAGCAGAACAGAGAATTCTACTGGCACGGCGTTAATTACAGTGGATGATAATGGTGCTAATTCTATAGTTGTTGTGCCTGGGGCCAATAATGATTGTTTTCCAAGTGATATAGACAAAGTATTAGACTTAGTAGAGGGGCCGGGCATTCTTTTAGTGCAAAATGAAATACCAGAAGAAACGGTAAGATATGCGATTAGAAGAGCTAAGGAGCAAGGGTGGATTACTATTTTAAATCCTGCACCCGCTCGTCAAATTGATAATGAATTACTATCTATGATTGATATTATTATTCCAAATGAGACGGAGGCAGCTGTCCTTACTGAAAGTGAAGCTGGATCAGAGGAACAAGCTGCACAAAAATTATTAGCTAGAGGTGTTGCAGCTGTTATTGTTACATTGGGTAATAAAGGAGCGTTATACTGTACTGCAAAAGAAACTTGCTATATTCCAACCTATAGGGTGAAGGCTGTAGATACAACTGCGGCTGGAGACGCTTATGTAGGTGCCTTAGCTACTGCCTTAAGCCAAGGAAAGACAGTATTAGAGAGTGCAAAATTTGCTACTGCTGTTGCTGCATTATCGGTGACCCGAGCGGGTGCGCAGCCTGCATTGCCATGGCGAGAAGAAGTGGATGAATTTATTAGTAAGCAGGAGGAAAAGTAATGAAAAAAACTGGCGTATTAAATCAAGGAATTAGTGAAGTAATTGCTGGTATGGGACATGGGGATATGTTGGTTATTGGTGACTGTGGTTTGCCAATACCTTCTGGAGTGCGTCGTGTTGATTTGGCTTTAACTCATGGAGTGCCAGGGTTTTTAGAAACTCTTCAAGTAATTTTGCAAGAGTTAGAGGTTGAAAAGGCCGTGATTGCCACAGAAATGGAAACCATAAGTCCTAAAATGCTTGAGTCTGTAAAGGGGATAATGGGCGGCGTACTTTTAGATAAGTGCACCCATGAAGAATTTAAGGAAATGAATAAGAGGGCAGTAGCAGTGATTCGCACTGGTGAGTGTACACCTTATGCGAATATTATTCTAAGGTCTGGTGTTAATTTTTAAAGTGCGGGGGTGATAACAGTATGGAGCAGGAAATTATTTTACGCATGAACAACGTTAGTAAGGCTTTTCCAGGAGTGCAGGCACTGGATAGTATTAATTTTGAGCTCCGCAAAGGCGAAGTTCATTGCTTATTAGGAGAAAATGGTGCAGGTAAATCAACATTAATTAAGATTTTGAGTGGCGCTCACCAAAAAGACAATGGAACAATTTTTTTACATGGAAACGAGGTAGACATTCGGGATGCGCAAATGTCGCGTGATCTTGGGATCAGTACTATTTATCAGGAAATGAGCTTAATTCCAGCGATGAGTGTGGCAGAAAACATATTCTTGGGAGAGGAAATTGTCAAAAGCTCCTTCTGGATGGTAAATAAAAAAGAGATGGAGAAACGGACGCAAGCAATTTTCCAAGAAATGAATATAGATATTGATCCTAAGAAACTGATTAAGGAAATCAGCACGGCTCAGCAGCAAATGGTAGAAATTGCTCGATCTTTAGTTAAGAAAAGACAAATAATTATTATGGATGAGCCAACTTCATCAATTAGTGATAAAGATACTCATGAGTTATTTCGGATTATCCGCAAGTTGAAAAGTCAAGGAGTGGCAATTGTTTATATTTCTCATCGACTACAAGAGCTAGATGAAATTGTAGACAGAATAACCGTTATGAGAGATGGTCGAGATATAGGGACCGTCAATATGAAAGATGTGACGATTGACAAACTTATTAACATGATGGTGGGACGAACATTAGAGAAGATGGATAAACCAGTTAGTGACCATATTGGCGAGGTCATGCTGGAAGTAAAGAATATTAGTTGGGGTAATAGTGTACAAGATGCGAGTTTCAGCCTGAGGAAAGGCGAAATTTTAGGTTTTGCAGGCCTGGTTGGCGCTGGTAGAAGTGAGTTAATGAGACTTATCTTTGGTGCAGAAAAAATGGAAGCAGGCAAAGTAGTACTACATGGACAGGAAGTGGAAATTAATTCTCCTATGCAAGCCATTAAACATGGAATTGGTTATTTAAGTGAAGATCGCAAAAGAGATGGTCTCGTTCTTATCATGGGGATTGATCAAAATATTACGATGGCCAATTTGGCAAGTGTTTGCAAAGGCTTTCTCGTTAGCCGAAAAAAAGAAAACTTGGAAGCTAATAATACCATCAAGTCTTTAAACGTAGCTACTAGTTCTGCAGATAAGTTAGCTAAATTTTTAAGTGGCGGAAATCAACAGAAGGTAATTATAGGTAAATGGCTTTTAACGGATTGTGAAGTGCTAATTTTTGATGAGCCTACTCGGGGTATTGATGTAGGGGCTCGGGCGGAAATTTATAAATTAATGAATGGGTTAGCCGAAGCCGGCAAGAGCATTATTATGGTATCTTCCGATTTACCTGAAATTCTAAGGGTTAGTAACCGAATTATTGTAATGAATCAAGGACGAATTGTTGGTGAATGTAATAATGACGGTACAGTTGCCCAAGAAGATATTATGCCGTTGATGTTAGGGGGGATTAGTAATGTTTCATAAAATTACAGATCGATTTGGCATAGGAATTGCCATTATTATTTTATTTATATTTTTGTCGATTAGTAGTCCGCATTTTTTAGAAATTAACAATCTACTTAATATTTTATTACAGGTGTCTATTTCTACGATTATTGCTGTAGGTATGACTTTTGTAATAATGACTTCTGGAATTGATTTGTCGGTAGGCCCATTAACTGCTTTTTCCAGTGTAATTATCGGATTAACACTGCATTTAGATATAGGGATAGGTATACCTATCCTTACAGGAATTTTGGTTGGCGGTCTCTTGGGGCTTATTAATGGTGTATTAATTGCTCGACTTAAGATTCCAGCATTTATTGCTACTCTTGGCATGATGAGCGTTGCGAGAGGTGCAGCTCTGTTTATTACAAATGGGCAGACCATTCATATGTTTCCCAGTGAGTTTCGTTTTTTCAGTGCCGGCAGTATTGAAAAAATTCCAATTCCAGTCATTTATGCTCTAATTGTGGTAATTCTAGCGGTTTTTATTTTGAATTATACTAAATTTGGAAGATATATTTATGCGATTGGTGGTAATAAGGAAGCTGCTCGTTTATCGGGAATTAATGTAAAGGCAGTGGAAACTTGGGCCTATATCATCTCTGGTATAACTTGTGGTATTGGTGCTGTCATATTGACTGGTCGTTTGAATGCTGCCCAGCCGATTGCGGGTATTGGATATGAACTAGATGCGATTGCAGCAGTTATTATTGGTGGTACTAGCTTAAATGGTGGTGAGGGAACGATTACAGGTACGTTGATGGGGGCAATCCTTATTGGAATGTTGCGTAATGGGTTAAACCTTTTAAATGTCTCACCTTTTTTGCAACAAATTGTCATTGGCAGTGTTATCGTCGGTGCTGTGTTTTTTGACCAGTACAGAAGATCACGAAAAGATAGTAAAGCCGCTAAAGGACTTAGCAGAAGCAACGAAATTACAGAAGGTAACAATAGTATTACACCTAAACTATGATGCTTATTTCTAAAAAAAACGGTGGTGGCCAATTAGGCAAATGGCAATGCTGTTTGGTAATTGTGACATAAAACCATGCCCTTAAGTGGCAAATGAGTCCTTTGCCGCTTCTAAGGAATTTACAGGTGGGTACACAATCAATATCTTTTGAAAATTGAAGGGAGAGTTGAAAATGTCCATGTACAAAAAAACATTAGCGGTTGTGGTTGGCGTAGGAGTAATGGCTTCTTTATTAACAGGATGCGGTGGAACTGGTAGTGATAAACCAGCTGCTAAAACAGACAAAAAGGAATTAAAAATTGGTTTTGTTATGAAAACCCTGAGTAATCCATTTTTTATGAGTATGGAAAAGGGGGCGCAAAAGGCTGGAAAAGAGTTAGGTGTTAAATTGGATGTACAAGTAGGGCAGGAAGAAACTTCAATTGAACAACAAATTGCTATTGTAGAAAATATGATTGCAACTAAGGTGGATGCAATTTGTATTGCCCCAGGTGGATCGAAAGAAATTGTGCCTGTGTTGAAGAAGGCACAAGATGCTGGTATTCCAATTATAAATATTGATAATCGTATTGATGGTGATGCTGCTAAAGCAGCTGGTTTGAAACCGATTCCTTATGTTGGCGCTAGTAATATGGATGGTGGTTATTTAGCGGGTAAATATTTGGCCGAGCAACTCAAAGGTAAAGGTAAGGTTGCTATTATTGAGGGGATTCAAGGTGTTGATAATGCAGAGGGCAGAAAAAATGGGGCTAAAAAAGCGTTTGCTGAATATAAGGATATTCAAGTTGTAGCTTCTCAATCTGCAAATTGGAAAACCGAAGAAGGACTCAATGTAATGACAAACATTTTACAAGCCAATCCAGACTTAAATGGTGTATTTTGTGCGAATGACATGATGGCCTTTGGTGCCATTCAAGCAATTGATGCAGCAGGTAAAACAGGGAAAATAGTAGTTACCGCATATGATGCTTTGGACCAAGCTAAAGTTTATATTAAAGAAGGAAAAATGGTTTCTACTGTTGACCAAAAGCCAGATGATCAAGGTTATTATGGCGTAAAGTATGCAGTTGATTTGATTAATAAGAAAGAAGTTCCTATGGAATACATGGTAAAGTTGGAAAATATCACAAAATAAACATTCTTCTGTGCTCACCTAGGGGGTTGGACGAAGGACTCTAAAATAGCCTATACTCATTAAAAGGACTTGATTCAAATGAGTTATACTCAATCTGAATTATAGTCTTACTTATCCAAACTTAGCCGCCCTAAATTTTCATGAAATAAGATGAATTTCGTAGAGCGGATTATACCGGGTAAAAGGCCATAGCTGTATTTTTACAGTTGTGGCCTTTTTTTATTATGGGATCGGAAAGAGGAAGGTTTTCTTAGCTTTAAAAGTTAATCTTTATGCCGTTGCAGGAATTTTGTCAATCAGCGCGAATTTTAATAAAAGAACTCACAATATTGTTTTTATGCGGGATAAAACATAAAAATTGTCTTGTGTTTTGTAGATTTTTAGATGTCTTTCACATACGGAGGTGTTAAATTTGCGTCGATTTCGCTCTATATTTCTAAGCCTGCTTTTATTTATGATGTTTTTTGTACCTCAAATAAGCATGGCAGAAACGTTGGATAATAATGTACCTGACGCCAGGCCGGCTGCTAGCGTACCTATATTGAAATCAGCTATTTCATTGCCAGTGGCTGGGGCTGCTACGACAAATCAGCTAAACAGTGCTCGTTGGTTGGTGCATAAAGATGCTGTAGAGGGAACCAGCAAGTTACGACTGGTGATTGATACAAGTGATCCAGTAATAGTTAGTAGTACTTTAGATGGAAATGGCCCACAGTTAGTTCTTGATATAAAAGGTGCGGTAGTGGGCGATTTAGATGATTCCATCACTTTAGACGGTCAAATTGCTGAAAAAGTTAGGTTTATCAAAAAAGATGGTAATAATAGTCAGGCCATTGTGGACTTACCTGCTATGATTGATGATGGTGATTATAAAGTATTTACTTTGAAGAGTGATACTGCTAATAAGAAATCTTTTCGTGTTGTAGTGGATATTAATAAACCTGTACCTAAGGTAGTATACAACTTTACTCCTGGTCTAAGGAACAAGGTAATTGTCATTGATCCTGGCCATGGCGGCAGTGATCCTGGCGCAATCGGTCCCAATAAAGTGCAAGAAAAGACAGTAACTTTGGGAGTTGCACAAAAGGTAAAAGCAATGTTAGAAAACGCGGGAGCCAAAGTATTGATGACTAGGCAGACCGATGTAGATGTATATGGACCGAATGCTAGTGCAGTGGACGAACTAAAAGCAAGAACGATCGTTGCAAATAATAATAAAGCAGATGTTTTTGTCAGCATACACATTAATGCCTTTTCCAATCCAACAGTAGGTGGCACGGCTACCTATTATTATCAGAAAAGCAATTATGACGCTTTGTTAGCAACTTGCATTCAAGATGGTTTGGTGGCAACGGGTGGTCTTCAAGACCGAGGTACTTATCCTGCAGGATTTTATGTAATAAAACGTACTACAATGCCGTCAATACTAGCGGAGCTTGGTTTTATTTCCAATCCTGCCGAAGAAAAATTATTGAGTACATATCAGTTCCAGCAACAAATGGCGCAAGGAATTGTTCAAGGATTGGACAAGTTCTTTAGTCAGGCCGCTAAAAGGGGAGGTGGCTTATAATGTTTCCTAAGAGAATATTTCTAGTTGTTATGTTACTTCTTATGACAGTGATGCTAGGCGGGTGTGATAATACAACTCAACAGCCACCAGTTCCTTTGCAAAATGAAAACCCACAGCAGCAAGCTGCGCCAATAGAGGGAGCTACTGTTACACCTTCTTCAGTGGGACAAGATACGATGAAGATGACAGTATATTATGCAACCAAGGATGCGCTAAATTTAGTCGGGGAGCAGTATGTCGTTCCAAAAAACACTCATCCAGCGCAAACTGCGATGGAGCTATTAGTGGCTGGAACAAAGAACCCAGAATTGATTTCTGTAATTCCTGCTGGTACCAAATTACGAAATATTTCGGTGAAAGACCATATTGCTTATGCTGATTTCAGTGATCAATTAGTAAAAAATAACAAGGGCGGTTCAGCATCCGAGATCTTACTAGTAGCCTCCATAGTGAATACGTTGACTGAGTTTCATGACATAAAAAAAGTGCAAATTATGGTAGAGGGTAAAAAGATCGATACCATATCGGGGCATATGGATATTGGAGAACCTTTAAGTCGTTCTGAAAAAATTATAAAAAAGTAATATTTAGATAGCGAAAAAAGCGTGAGTAACAGCAGTAGTCTGATTTCAGATTACTGCTGTTGCCTATATACAAGAATGGTGCATTAAAAACTTAGATAAATGGTGATGATAATAGGTAAGCTTTAAAATTCGGGGAGAATAATAAAAAGATGCAGGAATTTTTTACTATTAAGCAGAATCGTTATATATTTATACTGGTTGGGTGGTGACTAAAATGGAGCTGAAGCAATTAGGGGAATTTGCCTTAATTGATCTAATAAAGAAAGATACAATTAAAAATAAGGGGAATGTTGTGTTAGGAATTGGTGATGATGCAGCTGCCCTTTTGCCAAGTCCTGGTCAATTGCAATTAGTAACAACAGACATGTTAGTAGAGCAAGTTCACTTTGACTTACGTACAACCACCCCTCGGCAGCTAGGATATAAGGCCATCGCTGTAAATTTAAGCGATATTGCTGCAATGGGCGGAAGCCCTAGACATGTAGTTGTATCGATTGCTTTACCCAAGCATTTGTCGGTAGATTTTGTCGTTGCGTTATATGAGGGTGCGAAAGAAATTTGCGAGGAATTTAACGTTAATATTGTGGGTGGCGATACTGTAGCAAGCCCTCAAGGGCTCATTATTAATGTAACTGCAATGGGAGAAGTAGCGCCAGAAAAACTGCAAAAACGATCAGGAGCCAGTGTGGGAGAGCTGCTTGTAGTGACTGGCACCCTTGGTGACTCAGGCTGTGGATTAGATCTTTTGCAAAAAAAAGAATGGAAAAAGTACGATTTCTTTATGCCATTAGTAACAAAGCATTTAGTACCGTTACCTCAGGTAGAAGCAGGTGGAAAATTAGCCTCTTTCGGGACAACCAGCATGAATGATATTAGTGATGGTTTGGCAAGTGAAGTAAATGAGATTGCTAAAGCTAGTCAGGTAGGAATGAGAATCTATAAAGATAAGATTCCATTATCTTCTGAATTGAGAGATGCATCATCTAGATTGGATAAATCTGGGATTAAATATGCTTTGTATGGTGGTGAAGATTATCAGCTAGTCTTTACCATTTCATCTGAGAATTTTAAATTACTATCGCAAGGTAGTGATAGGTTAAACCTAACGGTTATTGGTGAAGTGGTTGAAGAACAGCAAGGGGTGAGACTTGTTTCTGAGGATGGCAAAGAAACTCTGTTAGAACCAAAGGGATACAATCATTTCCGTTAAGCGAGGTAATTAGGAGGAACAATTTCTTATGTTAGAATTTAAAACAACCTCGCCTGAGGAAACCTTTGCATTTGGGCAATGTTTAGCAAAGGTATTATCGGCGGGACAGGTAGTATGTTTAGTAGGGGATTTAGGAGCAGGAAAAACTCTATTGGTACAAGGACTGGCAGCTGGATTAGATATACAGGATGCCATAAATAGTCCAACTTTTACTATTTTGAATGTATATGAAGCCAAGTTTCCTGTATATCATTTTGATTTATATCGATTAGAGGATGCAGAAGAATTATATGATATTGGATTCTATGAATACACAGAGGGTGATGGTCTTTCCATTATCGAATGGCCAGACAAATTCCCAGATCAATTGCCTGACGAATATTTATGGATTGAAATAAATTCGGATTTTGTAAATAATGGCGGTAAGGTAAATGAGCGGGTGATTCGTATTTCTGCTCTTGGTACTGCTTATGAACACATTTGTGAGGAGCTGAAACAGATATGCCCATTCTTGCCCTAGACACAGCTACCTTAGTATCCAGTGTCGCTTTGGCGACAAATGATACATTGTTAGCAGAGATTACATTACAAACAAAAAAAACGCACTCAGAATTACTAATGCCTCATATAGTCAAACTACTAGATATGGCAGAAGTAGGAAAGAGTGATATTAAAGCAGTTGCTGTTAGTATTGGCCCAGGGTCCTTTACTGGCCTGAGAATTGGTTTATCAACGGCGAAAACCCTGGCTTATGCTTTGAATATTCCTCTTGTAGGGGTGCCAACTTTGTCTGCGATGGCCTATGGTTGTCCAGTACCAGGTGTGATTTTAGCTCCTATGCTTGACGCACAAAAAGGCAATGTATACCAGGCATTATTTGAATGGCAGCAGGGTGAGCTAAAGGAAATTGAACCTGCAATTGTAATCCATGTAGATGACGCATTGGAAAAATTAAGCCAGCTGGATCGTCCCGTTATTTTACTTGGAGAATCCGCTGTGATGTATAGAGAAAAAATAAAGCAGATAGGGAAAAATTTAATAATAGCAGCACCTCATATTATTATTCAACGAGCAAGCAGCGTGGCTGGCTTAGGTCATAAATTAATAGCACAAGGCATACAGCATGATGTTATGAATTTGGAACCTGTATATGTTAGACGTTCAGAAGCTGAGGTGTTGTGGGAACGTCGTCATGGAATCACAGTATGAATTCAATTTCCATAAGACGTATGAATGCCTTAGATATTGATGGTGTACTCTTTGTGGAACAGCAGTCATTTACTACACCTTGGTCACGTGAGGGATTTGTTAATGAAATAAACAATGATTTATCCTATTACTTAGTAATGGTTGAAGCAGGTCAGATTATTGGATATGCGGGTATGTGGCTCATTGTTGATGAAGCGCATGTTACCAATGTGGCAGTTTTACCAACACATCGAGGGAGAAAACTCGGAGAACAGTTAATGACTGCTCTTATTGAGCATGCTAAAAAACGGGGAGCCCTTCGAATGACACTAGAGGTGCGTGCATCAAATGAGGTTGCTCAAAATCTGTATGGGAAATTCGGTTTTGTGCCCCAAGGGAGAAGGCGTAATTACTATGTTGAGACAAAAGAAGATGCAATTATTATGTGGTGCGATTTCCCGTAAAAAAAGAGCCACTTGCGTGGCTAATAGGGTGATTGATGATACTTACAATATGTAGCAGATAATAAAAGTGTGACAATACTTTTAGATTGTGTCAGATAGAAGAAAAGATGGAGGCCATTGTTTTGGAAAAAATGCAAGAAAATCACAAACCTTGTTTAACACTGGCTTTAGAAACCAGTTGTGACGAAACATCCGCAGCCGTAGTGGCTGATGGGCGTGTAATTTTATCAAATGTCATTTCCTCTCAAGTACCAGTACATCAAAAATATGGAGGGGTAGTTCCGGAGATTGCCTCTCGTAAACATATCGAAAATGTGATTCCTGTAGTTGACCAAGCTTTGCGTGACGCAGGTGTAACATTTAACGATATTTCAGCTATCGGTGTTACTTATGGTCCAGGTTTAGTCGGAGCTTTGCTGGTTGGCGTGTCCGTTGCCAAAGCCTTATCTTTTGCGACAGGTATCCCATTAGTTGGGGTCAACCATTTAGAAGGGCATATTTTTGCTAATTTTTTAGCTCATACTAAGTTAGAGCCACCTTTTATGGCCTTGGTTGTATCAGGAGGACACACTTCCTTAGTGCATGTCAAAGGGTATAACGAGTTCGAATTGTTAGGTCAAACCCGAGATGATGCTGCGGGTGAAGCCTTTGATAAAGTAGCAAGAGTTATGAAGCTGCCTTACCCAGGGGGGCCTTACATTGATCGTTTAGCCCTGACAGGTAATCCAGAAGCCATTGCTTTTCCAAGGGCTTTACCTGGAAAAGATAGTTTTGAATTTAGTTTTAGCGGATTAAAGTCAGCAGTACTTAATTATTTGAATAGTGCTGCTCAAAAAGAGGAAGAAATCAACAAGGCAGATGTAGCTGCTAGCTTTCAAGCTGCCATAGTAGATGTATTAATCAGCAAGAGTTTGCAAGCAGCAACGAATTGTGGTGTAAAACAAATCGTCTTGGCCGGAGGAGTAGCTGCTAATAGCAGTCTTAAAGCGAAAATGGAAAGTGCATGCCAAAAGGCGGGCTTTTCTTTATATTTCCCAGATATCATTTTATGTACAGATAATGCGGCAATGATTGCTTGTCGGGCCTATTATCAACATCTCGTTGGAGATTATGCGGACTTACACTTGAATGCAAAGCCTTCTCTAAAATTAGGTAACCGGTAAAGGGTTTCCATTACATAAAAGAAAGCGCCCGTAACCAGTAACAAGGAATTTTTAAGGAATAAGTGGAATAAGTATTTATAGTATTTTACATACAGTAGTTAGAATAGATGGAGGTACATATGGGAGTGGCTGGAGATGTTTGTCGGAAAATAACTGCATTAGCCCCTGCGCAAATAGCAGTATTAGATAATATTTGTGCAGTGTTAGGACTGGCGAGTGATCTAGCTCATGCTCAGGTTACCTTATATGCTAAGGCACGAAATGAAAATTTCCTGGTGATTGCTGCCCAGGTAAAGCCAAATACTAGCTTTGTACAACACAAGCCGAATTTACTTGGGAGTACTGTTTATGCTTCTGAAGAGCCGCTTATTTGGCGCAGCATTTCCAAAGGTGAGGCAATTCATGGGCAACGTGAATGGGCACTTGGCATGTGGATGGAAATGCAAGTCTATCCTGTACGGGATGCAAGTGGTAACGTAATTGCAGCGATCAGTTTTGAAACCAGTTTGGAAGAATCTCATATGGAAGGTCATCAATTGCTTGTAGAGACTGCTCAACTATTGCTGTCAACAGTGAAAATACCAAGCAGTAGTAAGTATTATCGATCTTTATCAGCGAGTGATGGTATTTTGATAATCAACGAACAAGGAAAGATTGTTTTTGCTAACTCAACAGCGGAGAGTATTTATAAGGTTCTAGCTGTAGGGTGTATTGTCGGAAGGCGTATTTATGATCGTCAGGCCAATATGGGATTAGCCCAGAAGGCGATAACCGTGCAAGAACCTTGTGAGACTGAATTAACTGCTGGAAATATGATTTTAGTACAAAGGGCCATTCCTATTGTCGTTAACCGGGTAAGTGTCTGTACAGTGATGATTTTGACAGATGTTACCGAATTAAAAAAGAAAGAAAAAGAGTTACTAATAAAATCTGCAGTCATTCAGGAAATACATCATCGAGTAAAAAACAATTTACAAACCATTGCCAGTTTGTTAAGGTTACAAGCAAGACGTACCAAATCACAAGAAGTAAAAGCAGCTTTAAGGGAAAGCGTAAACCGTATTTCCAGTATATCTGTTGTTCATGAATTTTTATCACAGCAAGATGCAGAGTTTATTGATGTGGCAGAAGTCGCAAAAAATATTCTCGATTTAGTCATACAAAACATGCTGGAACCCGATTTCAACTTGCAAACTATTTTCAATGGGGAAACAGTAGTATTCCCTTCTGAACAAGCTAGTAGTTTGGCACTCGTCATCAATGAACTCATTCAAAATTCAATAGAACATGGTTTTATTGGCAGGCATGAAGGTATCATTGGGGTGGACATTACGACGATGGAAGACAAGTATAAAATTGAAATATATGATAATGGTATTGGTATGCCACCAACATTTAATCCACAATTATCGAATAGTTTAGGATTGCAGATTGTACGCACTCTTATTGAAAGTGATGTTGGCGGTAGTTTTGAAATGTATACAGATCAAGGTACCCATGCTTGTATTACCATTCCCCGTAAGGTGGAGGGAGGAGTTTGAAAATGGAACCATTGCGGATTGTAATTGCAGATAATGAATCCATAATTCGAATGGATTTAAAGGAAATTCTAGAAGAGGCGGGTCATACAGTAGTAGCTGAAGCTTCTGATGGTTCACGGGCCGTTGATTTGGTCCGTCAATATAGACCTGATTTGGTTATCATGGATATTAAGATGCCAGAAATGGACGGTATTACAGCTGCCAAAATAATTTCTAACGAAAAACTTGCTCCAGTATTATTGCTTACAGCCTTTAGTCAAAAAGATATTGTAGAAAAGGCCAAAGATTCAGGGGTTTTGGCTTATTTAGTTAAGCCTGTGAAAGAAGTTAATTTATTCCCTGCAATGGAAATTGCTTTATCACGTTTTCAGGAATTTGCCGAATTAGAACAAGAATTAGAAAATGTAAAACAGTCCCTTGAGACTAGGAAGATTTTAGATCGTGCAAAAGGAATACTAATGGATGCATATAACTTGAGCGAAACAGAAGCATATAGGCGTATTCAACAGTATAGTATGAGTAAACGCAAAGCAATTAAAGATGTGGCTGAATCCATAGTGCAGGCAGCAACTAAGAGAAACTAAAAGTAGAAAAGCAGGTAAATTTATATTTTTTTTAAAAAATACTGATTTTTACCATGAAAACACTTGCTTTTTCTTGCTGAATTTTATATCATAAATTATGTGATTAGCACTCGCTAGCATTGAGTGCTAACAACGTTGCTACTATAATACACATCATGAAGGAGGATATTTCAATGATTAAGCCGTTAGGTGACAGAGTGGTCATTAAGGTCTTAGAGGGTGAAATGAAAACAAAAAGTGGTATCGTATTACCGGATACTGCAAAAGAAAAGCCACAAGAAGGAGAAATTATCGAGGTTGGTACTGGTAAAGTATTAGAAAATGGCCAACGTATTGCTCTTGATGTAAAAGTTGGCGATAGAATTATATTCTCCAAGTACGCTGGTACAGAAGTGAAATTCGAAGGACAAGAATATCTGATCGTAAGTGAAAGAGATATTTTAGCAGTTGTACAATAATAAAATTATTAATTAGGGGGATTACATAAAATGGCAAAGCAAATTTTATTTGATGAAGATGCACGTCGCGCGCTAGAAAGAGGCGTTAATGCTCTGGCAAATGCAGTAAAAGTAACATTAGGACCTAAGGGGCGTAATGTTGTACTTGATAAAAAATTTGGTGCTCCTACCGTTACAAACGATGGTGTAACAATTGCTCGTGATATTGACTTGGAAGATCCGTTTGAAAACATGGGTGCGCAACTGGTGAAAGAAGTTGCTACCAAAACTAATGATGTAGCAGGCGATGGCACTACTACTGCAACCTTATTAGCACAAGCTATGATTCGCGAAGGTATGCGTAATGTAGCAGCAGGTGCAAACCCTATGATTATTAAAAAGGGTATTGAAAAAGCAGTAAAAACTTTAGTAGAAGAAATTAAAAAATCCTCTAAAAAAGTAGAAACTAAAGATGCTATTGCTCAGGTTGCTTCTATTTCTGCAGCTGATGAAGAAATTGGTAACTTAATTGCAGAAGCGATGGAAAAAGTGGGTAAAGACGGTGTTATCACTGTTGAGGAATCCAAAGGCATGGGAACTAACCTTGATGTAGTTGAAGGTATGCAATTTGACCGTGGCTACATTTCCCCATATATGGTAACTGATACTGACAAAATGGAAGCGGTCTTAAATGATCCTTATATTTTGATTACAGATCGTAAAATTGGTGCGATTGCAGACTTACTTCCTACTTTAGAAAAAGTAGTACAACAAGGTCGGGAACTTTTGATCCTTGCTGAAGATATCGAAGGCGAAGCATTAGCAACCTTGGTTGTGAATAAATTACGTGGTACATTTAAAGCCGTAGCTGTAAAAGCTCCTGGTTTTGGTGATCGTCGTAAAGCTATGTTAGAAGATATTGCTGCTTTAACTGGCGGTACTGTTGTTACAGAAGAAATTGGTCGTAAGCTTGATACTGTTGAGCTTGTTGATCTTGGTCGTGCGCGTCAAGTTCGTATTTCTAAAGAAGAAACTACAATCATTGATGGTGCTGGCGATGTAACTCAAATTAAAGCTCGCGTTAGCCAAATCAAAACACAAATCGAAGATAGCACTTCAGATTTCGATAAAGAAAAATTACAAGAACGTCTTGCTAAATTATCTGGCGGTGTAGCTGTTATCCAAGTAGGTGCGGCTACAGAAGTAGAATTGAAAGAAAAGAAATACCGCATCGAAGATGCTTTGAATGCAACTCGCGCTGCTGTTGAAGAAGGTATTGTCGCTGGTGGTGGTACTACTTTCATTGACATTATTTCCGCTCTTGATAGTATTGAAGCAACTGGTGATGAAAAGACTGGTGTTGATATTGTAAGACGTGCCATTGAAGAACCAGTACGTCAAATCGCTAACAACGCAGGTCTTGAAGGCTCCATCGTTGTTGCAAACGTGAAGAAAGCTGGTAAAGGCATGGGCTTCAATGCATTAACTGAGCAATATGTTGATATGATTGCTGCAGGTATTGTTGATCCAGCAAAAGTAACTCGCTCTGCACTGCAAAACGCAGCTAGCATTGCAGCTATGGTATTAACTACTGAAACTTTAGTCGCTGATAAGCCTGAGAAAGACGGTGGCGCTGCTGCTGCTATGGGCGGCATGGGTGGCATGGGCGGAATGGGCGGAATGGGCGGCATGATGTAATATAAGCCTCAAACCCCTTTGCAGGAACGGGTTTGTCCGCTGAATTACACCAAATGCTAACATTTTGCTAACGTAAAAAAAAATTTTAGAGGCCTCGCATTAGTTGAGTAAACTTTTGTGCGGCCTCTTTTTTCATGTCCTTATTTCTGCTAGTATCCGATGTACAGTTTTTGGATCGGGTCTTTTTCATTTAATCATACGATTCATCCAGTTTCATACTTTAGATAGAAAAAAGGACTACTTGGCTATAGGCAGTCCCTGCAATCACATGCGGAGCAGAAGTGTGGCATCCAATATAAACTATCTTCTTTATTTATTCTCTTATCCGACAGAAGAGTATTCCATCCTATCTAGTTATTTGGAAAAGATTACCTGAACTACATGCGCGTCCAGACCTACATGTAGCCTATCAGTAACTGATGCTGCCAGTGGACACAATCTGGCTAAACTTGAACGTATATTAGGCTCTCCAGGAGCATATTATTCAATGCCGTATAAAAATGAAGGAGGTATAATAATGGCTGAAGACAATAGGAAGAAACATGATTGGGATTGTGATTGTGAGTGCGAGTGTGAGTGCCCTCCAACCCAAACACATGTACATGAATTTGAAGGAAGCGTCAAGATTGCTGAAGCGTCCACGGACCCCCATAACCATCGGTTTGCCGGGGTTTCAAGTGAAGTGATACCGTTTGAAAATAGTCATGTGCACGAATTATTTACAAAAACAGATTTTTACGAAGACCACCACCACGAAGTTGCAGTCAGGACTGGTCTCCCAATTGATGTAGGTAATGGCAGACACGTGCATTTTAAAGCTGACATAACCACTGTGGCTGATGGGCACGTTCACGAATTCCAAATTGCTACCCTAATTCAAGACCCAATTGGCGATTAACCTATTTATGGATCAAAGCTCCGCTTATTTGTGGAGCTTTGATATTTACTGAATATAGTAATAGTTCGTTTATCCACGCATCTTTAATGACCGTCGTTAAACAAGTTGCAAGGTAAAGAGTCGTAGGCGGCATGATGTACATCGAATGCTAACATTTTGCTAATGAATGTAGAAGTTGCTCGCAAGGTAGAATTTTGCGAGCAACTTCTTTTTTTATTTATCTTCATAAATTATCCTTTTATTGCATACATACTAATGTAGCGGCGGAAGGGGGACGGATATGGTTTTAAATCTAAGGCGTTTATTTAATCGTAGACATTTATTTTATGGGATGATAGGACTTTTTGCGATTAGTGCTGTGTATATTCAAGTGGCGGAACTTATTTCTTCAGGACCTATAGCGATTGCTGGTACTCGTACTGAACGTAAGGTAGTAGCGTTAACCTTTGACCATTCTTGGGGCAATAAGTTTACACCCTCAATCTTAGATACATTAAAACAGCATGATACGAAAGTAACATTTTTTATTATGGGACCTTGGGCCAAAAAGTATCCAGATGTGGCAAAACGTATGGTAACAGATGGGCATGAAATCGCAAGTCATGGTTATCGCCATGAAAATTATGGTGATAGAACAAGAGAATGGGTTAAGGAAGATATTGAAAAATCACATGAATTGATAAAAGAAGTGACTGGTGTAGATGCTACGTTAATTCGTCCACCGAATGGCCATTATAGTCAACAATCTTTAAAAGTAACAGATGAATTAGGATATAAAACTATTATATGGAATATTGACTCTTTAGACTGGAAAAATCCTGGTCGCGATGTTATTGTCGAAAGAGTTATGAAGCGTTTGAAACCTGGAGGGATTATTCTTATGCACGCATCTGATACTCCAGTTCAGACAGCGGAAGCATTACCTATTTTATTAGATAAAATAAAGGCTGAGGGTTATGAAATTGTCACTGTGGGTCAACTGTTAAGTCAACATGCACAAAATGGGATACTGAGACATTAAAAGATTGCTTTATAGCAGTCTTATTTTTTTTGTAATTGGCAGGGAAACGATAATAATACCGCGAAGAATAATAAGTTGCATAACTTGACAAAGTAGTATGATAAACTACATCATATAATGATGAGGTGTCAAAAGATGAATTTGATAGAGAAAGCCGTAAAAAAAGTAAATAGCGGTGAACGCTTGCATTTTGCGGAAGCATTAGCCTTATATCAAGATAATGATATCTTAAAGTTGGCTAGTCTAGCACGTAGTGTCAAAGAACGTAAATCAGGCAAACATGTGTATTATAATGTGAATCGACATATTAATTTAACTAATATTTGTGTATCAGGTTGCCCTTTATGTGCCTTTGGCTGCAAAGCGGAAGAAGAAAGGGCTTATGTTATGGATAAAGCAGAGGTAATCCGGATTGTAAGTCAAACAGTTAAAGATACCCCTGACCTTAGTGAAATACATATGGTAAGTGCACTGCATCCAGATAAGCCTTTTCCCTATTATCTTGAAATCGTCGCCGCAGTAAAGGCTGCTGCACCCCAGGTCCATTTGAAGGCCTTTACTCCTGTAGAAATTGTGCATTTTTCCAATATTTCTAAATTGAGCATTAAACTTGTGTTGGAACAATTAAAAGCTGCAGGCCTGGATTCTTTGCCAGGGGGTGGGGCGGAAATTTTAGATGACAGTGTTCGTAAGGTGATATGTCCTAATAAAGCTACGACGGCTGAATGGATAGAGGTTATTACTACCGCCCATTCTTTAGGACTGCCCACTAATGCTACCATGTTATACGGGCATATTGAAACCATAGAACAACGTATACAACATCTCATTACATTGCGCGAAATTCAGGATCAAACGGGCGGGTTTCAGGCCTTTGTAGCCTTTCCTTTTCATCCTGCCAACACGGGGCTTGCCGAGTTAGAGCGAGTAGCCTCCTGGGAAGATTTAAAAATGATTGCCCTTGCAAGAATTATTTTGGATAATTTTGATCATGTAAAAGCCTTTTGGATGATGTTAACATTACCGATTGCCCAATTAGCGCTAGGCTTTGGGGCAGATGATCTAGATGGTACAGTGGTAGAGGAAAGGATTATTCATGCAGCAGGTGCTACAACAAAAACAGGAATTACAAAAAAAGAAATAATTCATTTCGTTGAAGAGACGGGCTACCTTGCTGTGGAACGAGATACTTTTTATCATCCACTAAAAATATCGAGTGGAGTGAAAATAAATGAATGAAGCAAGTTTAGGAAATATTAATTTTATTAATTGTTTACCCCTTCACTATGGATTAGGCCATGGTGGCTTTGGGCAACATGTTCATATACAGTCAGCTACCCCTGCAGAACTCAATAACTCTGTTATTACGGGTAAATTAGCTGTCAGTCCAGTGTCATCTATTATTTATGCACAAAACAGTGAAAAGCTTGTGCTTATGCCTGATGTATCAATTAGTGCCAATGGTGCATTAGAAAGTATTGTATTGGTATCAAAAATTCCAATTGAAGAGATAGGTCAAGCTCGTGTCGCCTTGACGGCAAAATCAGCTACTTCCCACGGTCTGCTAAAAATTATTCTGCATCATGGGTATCAAGCTGCTCCAGAATATTTTATTAGTCCATTATCACTTGTTGAAGGAGTGCTTGATCAGGCACAGGCAGTATTATTCATCGGCGATGACGCTCTTACAGCATATCATAATCGTGTGCCCGGCTACTATTACTATGATTTAGGAGCTGAGTGGCGGAAGTTAACAGGTCTTGCTATGGTCTATGCGGTATGGGTTGTCAATCGAAATTTTTCCGTTTTACAGGCGAAGGCCGTACAAGTGTTATATGAAAAGGTGACAGGTGGGTTTGCCTATGGATTAGCTCATATCAAAGATGCTGCGGATACGTTGCGCGGTAAATTTCCTTTGACAGCGGCGCAACTCATACACTATATTGGCCTTCTCAATTATCAATTTACTCCTGCTCACCAGGAGGCATTATTAACTTATTATAAGATGGCACATGGTCTAGGGTTGATCCCTATAGTGCCAAAGCTTGAATTTGCAAAGGTGATACGATGAATAAAATACTTACAACAGAAAAAGCCTTAGAGATGTTATCGACTAAAGATGTGTTGGAACTTGGTCAGGCTGCGAATAAAGTGAGACAAGAAATGCATCCAGATAATCTTGTCACCTTTGTTATTGACCGTAATATTAATTATACGAATATATGCACCAGTGAATGCCGTTTTTGTGCTTTCTTTCGCGCAGAAGGGCATCCAGATGGGTATACCCTATCTAAGGAAATTATCTTTGAGAAGCTCAAAGAAACCATCGAGGCAGGGGGAACCCAGGTAATGTTGCAAGGTGGTCTTAATCCTGCTCTAGGATTAGAGTATTATATCGACTTGCTGACCTTTATTAAAAAGAACTTTAACATTGTCATTCATTCCTTTTCTCCAGCAGAGATTCTGCATATTGCCAAGAAAGAAGGTATCTCCGTCACAGAGACCCTGGTAAGATTAAAGGCAGCAGGTCTTGATTCGCTGCCTGGTGGTGGCGCTGAAATTTTAGTGGACGAGGTCCGTCAAAGGGTAAGTCCTAAAAAGATTAGTGCTAGTGATTGGCTTATGGTGATGGAAGCAGCTCACCAAGTTGGCCTGGAGACCACAGCTACTATGGTAATTGGTATGGGTGAGACGTATGCTCAGCGTATGGAACATATGGAGAAAGTACGTACTCTTCAAGAAAAAACGGGAGGATTTCGTGCCTTTATCATTTGGTCTTTTCAACCAGGAAATACACAAATGGGCGGAGAAAAAATTTCTGCATGGGACTATTTAAAGACATTATCAATAGCCAGATTGTATTTCCATAATATTAAACATATCCAGGGATCATGGGTGACCCAAGGACAGAACATTGGGCAATTGACATTAGCTTTTGGTGCTAATGATTTAGGGAGTATAATGCTGGAGGAGAATGTGGTCAAGGCCGCAGGTACATCTCATCAAATGACAATTGACAAGATGCTCAATTTAATCCGGGAAACAGGTAAAAAACCAGCGCAGCGTGATACCCAGTATAATATAATAAAAACATTTGCATAAAAAGCGGTAGTTATTTTTAGGGTATCAGGATATATAGGTTTTGTGAACCACAAAGACACAATCCTGATGTCGCTGGACACAAAGGGAATTAATAAAAATCTTTGTGCCTTTGTGGTTCAAAAAATATTTAATCGCAAATACATAGTGAGGATGGGTTAGATAAGATGGATTTACACGTTGAATATGCAGTGATTGGTGGTTCAGGAACCTTATCCAGTAATTTTCCTTTGGGAGCTGAAGATCCTGGAGTTATATTGATTGATGATGATTTACAATTTGCAACACCCTATGGATTAAGCCCTGTGTTTAGGCTGTTCAGTGTAGATGATAAGTTAGTACTCACTTGCAAGATGCATGGCTGGCGTAGTGGAGTAAGCAGGGCTGATGCATCACGTCAAATTTTTTGGGTTTTTCGTAAAGCAGGTGTAAAACGTATTATTAGTGAAGGTGGCGTAGGAACTGCGAATCACTTGTTAGATCCTCGTGATTTTGTCATTCCTGATGACTATCTTGATTTATCTGTACGCAAGGATGTAGAGCTAGATGGCAAATATTTGTTAATTATGCGTGATGCCCTATGCTCCGAAGTACGTAATACGTTAGTGAAAGCCACTCAGAAAAATTATAATGGACGTATTTTTACAAGAGGAATCTATGCCAATACGGATGGACGCCATTTTGAGAGTCCCGCAGAAGTTGCGATGATGAAAGGTCATGCAGATATTATTGGACAAAGTATTTGTCCAGAAGTGTATTTAGCAAGGGAAATTGGGGCATGTTATGCTGGGCTTTACTTTGTAGTAAACTATGGAGAAGGGCTAGTAAAAGAATGGTCTCATCAGGATTTAAAAGACATCTTCTATGATGATGCACCCATGGTAAGTCGGATTATTTTGGAGACAATTCGTAATTTATCAGCAGAGGGAAAATGTAGTTGTCGTGATTTAAGAAAAGAAACTTTGCTGAAAGGCATTTACAATAAGTAGCATTATGTGCTATATTTTGATTTAATATCTAAACGTAGGAGGAATATTTTTTACTATGCAAAATAAGGAAAATCAATTAATTCTAATTATGGACTTTGGTGGTCAATATAGTCAGTTGATTGCCAGACGTATTCGTGAGTGTGGAGTGTACTGTGAAATTGTGTCTTTTAAGACATCAATTGAAAAAATAAAAGCCATGAATCCAATTGGTATTGTATTCTCAGGTGGTCCGTCTAGTGTATATGCAGATCAAGCACCGAAATGCGATCCACAAGTATTTGAACTAGGCACCCCTGTATTTGGAATTTGCTATGGGATGCAATTAACAGCCCATACATTAGGTGGCGTTGTAGCTCATTCCGATTCTCGTGAATATGGTAATACTCACTTGGTTATTGATAAGAATACGGATGTATTTTCAGAACTAGGTTCAGAAACCCAAGTTTGGATGAGTCATGGTGATTATATAGAAACTCCTCCTACGAATTTTACTATTACAGCACATACTGCAAATACCCCTGTAGCAGGGATGGCCAATGCAGAACGTAAAATTTATGGTGTACAATTCCATCCAGAAGTCGTACATACGCCAGAAGGTATGAAAATGCTGAGAAATTTCTTATTTGACATTTGCAAATGTCGCGGCGATTGGAATATGGGTTCTTTTGTAGACCATGCCATTGCCTCAATACGCAAACAAGTAGGTAACAAACGTGTGCTTTGTGCCTTAAGCGGCGGTATTGATTCTTCCGTAGCGGCTGTGTTAGTTCATAGAGCTGTTGGTGATCAATTAACTTGTGTATACGTTAATCATGGCTTTATGCGTAAAAACGAATCAGAACAGGTTGTTAAAACCTTCCGTGAAGGGTTCAACATGAATCTAGTATATGCCAATGTCCCAGAACGTTTTATGAATCGTATTGCTGGAGTTGTAGAACCAGAAGAAAAACGTAAAATTATTGGCGATGAATTCATTCGTGTCTTTGAAACGGAAGCGAATAAATTAGGAGAAATAGACTTCTTAGTACAAGGAACCTTGTACCCTGACGTTATTGAAAGTGGCACGGATACAGCTGCAGTTATTAAGAGTCATCATAATGTGGGTGGTCTGCCAGAAGATATGAAGTTCGCTTTAGTTGAGCCATTACGTGATTTGTTTAAGGATGAAGTACGAGCATTGGCTAGAGAGTTAAATTTACCTGAGGAAATCGTATGGCGTCAGCCTTTCCCAGGACCAGGACTTGCCATTCGTATTATTGGCGAAATTACAGAAGAACGTTTGGAAATCCTGCGGGAAGCAGATGCTATTGTTCAGGAAGAAATTAAAAATGCGGATCTATATCGCAAGGTATGGCAATCCTTTGCTGTGTTGCCTGCGATGAAGAGCGTCGGTGTAATGGGTGATGAACGTACCTATGCTTATACAGTAGGATTACGGATAGTATCCAGCGAAGATGGTATGACAGCAGATTGGGTCAGGATGCCTTATGAAGTATTGGATTCAATTTCCCGCCGAATTGTAAACGAAGTAAAAGGTGTCAATCGTATTGTGTATGATATCACATCAAAACCACCTTCTACTATTGAGTGGGAATAAAAAGCAGGTAGAAAAAACACCGTTACAGCAAATGTAACGGTGTTTTACCTTACTAGTAAGATATGTTAAAAAACACAAAGAATAAGATATAATGTATTTATAGTAGTAAGGCAAGTAAGAGTTGAACAACAGATAGGGGGAACAAGGATGCTACGTGATAGTAATAAAGTGGCTCAATCCCAGAGGGGAAGTTTGTGGAAGGATGCTATTTTCATATTTTTCTTGGTATTTATTAGTCTAGTATCTGTATTATATATATATGCAAAATCATTGCTTATTTTATTATTTATAACGGCACTGCTATTTATTTTGCTTGACCCTATTGTCAAGAGAGTTTCACGTTCTATCCCTCACGGGTTGGCAGTTTTATTCGTTCTTATTGGCTTTTTTGGTATATTAGCAGTACTCGTGAGCATGATTTTTCGTACGATATTGCCTGATTTGGCAGGTTTTATCCGAGAGTTTCCAGCTTTTATTATTCACTTTGATTCATCCATCGTAGTTAATCTATTGCCTCCTGAGTTTACTGAATATGGAAATCAGGTGTTGCGGGATGCCGTAGTTTTTGCTGTGGATATAGTAAAGGAATCGGTTATTCCTTTACTGCGTACCTTTTCAGGGGTTGCAGAAATGATTGCTGTGCCTTTTTTAACTTTTTACTTATTAAAAGACGGACGAAAAATTTCGTCTTCCATTGCTGATTTTTTTCCTCCTCAGCAAGTGAAAAAATTTGCAGCTTTTTTTGGTGATGTAGGTATTGTACTAGGTGGATATATTAGAGGACAGATGCTAATTTCCATCGTTTCTGGTAGTGTTGTTTTTGTAGCAATGCATATTTTAGGTCTGCCTTATGCCCATGTGCTTGCAATGGTTTCTGCCTTGTCGGAATTTGTTCCTGTAATTGGCTCGGTTGTAGCAACTGTCCCTGGAACCTTAGTTGCCTTATCTTATTCACCATTACTGGCCTTTAAAGTGTTATTATTTTATGTTATTTTGCTAAAGGTAAATCACAATATTATATATCCTAAGGTAGTAGGCAAAGCCATCAAGATTCATCCTATATTTATTATGGTTACCATTTTGCTCTTTGGGCATCTTTTTGGAATTACTGGCATGTTATTTGCTGTACCGACTGTCGCTGTAGGTAGAGTATGGTTAATACACCTACTTGGTAAATCGAATAGCACTTCATGAGTGATTGAAAAACACAGACAGATCAACGATTTGTCTGTGTTTTTTTATTATTCTAAATATTATATTTTTTGGAAGGAATGGATGTACTTGGTGGCGAATTTTCTACAAGGTTGTAATATTGGTGCGGATTGTAAAAAGTGTTAACTTGGGAGGGGGGCGTGAATGGGAAAGATCGATGCTGTATATAAAGCATTAGTTGAATTAGAAACTCCTGAGAATGGGGTGACTACGGCTATGCTGAGTAGTTTCTTAAAGTTGGATAGAGCCAATGTTAGTCGTTATTTGAATCAGTTATGTGATGAAAAGCAAATTGAAAAAAACGATGGTAGACCTGTAGTATATCGTTCCATAAAAAAGAACGTAAAGCCGACAATCATGAATAGTTTAGATGGAATGATTGGGGCGAGTTTAAGTTTACAATTACCAATTCAACAGGCGAAGGCAGCGATTCTTTATCCTCCTAGAGGTCTCCATACCTTGATTTTAGGTGAAACAGGTGTAGGAAAATCAATGTTTGCCGAGCTAATGTATCAATTTGCAAAAGAATCTCAAGTAATAAATGAAAATGCACCTTTTGTTCGTTTCAATTGTGCTGATTATGCGGACAATCCTCAGTTGGTAATGGCACAAATTTTTGGTGTAAAAAAAGGGGCTTACAGCGGAGCAGATTGTGATAGAGAGGGATTGCTTAAAAAAGCGGATAAAGGGATTTTTTTCTTTGATGAAATACATCGTTTATCACCTCAAGGGCAAGAAATGTTATTTACCTATATTGATAAAGGATATTTCCGCCCTTTAGGAGATACTGAGAAAGTAGTACATGTTGAAGTGCAGATTATTGCTGCTACCACAGAGGACACTCATTCCCACTTGCTAAAAACCTTTACGCGTAGGATACCCATGACGATAACCTTGCCTTCTTTGCAAGAACGTAGCTTGAAAGAACGTTATTATTTAGTCGAAGAATTTATTAAAAGTGAAGCAAAAAGGTTAGGTAAAGATATTTATATCAACAAAAATGCGCTGCTATCTTTTTTATTATATGATTGTCCTAATAATACCGGGCAATTAAAAAGTGATATTCAATTATCTTGTGCAAAAGCGTTTCTAAATTTTAAAGCCCAAAGTCGTGACTATATTTTAATTGAGCAGGCTGAACTGCATCATCGTGTTAAATGTGGCTTTATGAAGATGCAAGAACATAGGGGTGAAATTAATAAATTTTTTAAAAAGAAGGAAGAAATCCTAGTTTTTTCTTATAATGATCAATGGCATGCAGCCAATATGGATGAAACAGAAGCAAATAAAAATGGTGAGTATTTTTACGATATTATTGAAGAAAAGCTAAATAAGTTAAAGAAACAAGGGCTAACAGAAAATGAAATTAATGAGATATTAAATATAGATATTGAAAGTTATTTTAAAAAGTATATAAGTGATTTGCCAGAGAAATTTCGTAAAGAAGAAATTGCTAAAGTAGTTGCTATTGGAATTGTCGATATAGTAGAAAAAATCCTTAATTTTGCCCAAACAAAACTAAATAAAGAATTTGACGAGAAAGTTTACTATGGGTTGGCTCTTCATTTAAATAAAAGTGTTGAGCGAATTCGACATGGTAATAAAATTTATCATCCTAAATTGGATTTTATTCGAACTCAATATGCGGATGAATTTTTAGTTGCAATCGAAATTGCTAAAATGATTGATACCCATTTAGAAATTGAAATACCGCTAGATGAAATTGGCTACATCACCATGTTCTTAGCTTCAAATTTATGCGAGAGTTACATAGAAGATTGTAGCAAAGTAGGGGTATTGGTCATTATGCATGGACATGCTACCGCTAGCAGTATGTGCCAAGTAGCCAATAGTTTAATTGGAGTTGAATTTGTCCAAGGACTCGATATGGCGTTAAGTATGAAGGTAGAAAAAATGTATGAAGAAGCTAAGAAGAAGATTATGGAAATGGATAAAGGTAAAGGTATTTTATTGCTTGTCGATATGGGGTCTCTTAATAATTTCGCTGATATGCTTACGGAAGAGACGGGTATAAAGGTAAGAGGTATAGATATGATTAGTACCCCTATCGTAATTGAGGCATGTAGAAAGGCTATCATTGGTAGTGATTTGGACTCAATCTTTCAATCCTGTCAAGAAATGAGCAGATATAGAATACAAACTAATTATGAAAAAAGGAGCTATAAGAAATTTTTAATTATTACTGCTTGCTTTACAGGGGAAGGAGCGGCAGAAGGGTTAAAGGAAATTATCCAAAACCATCTAGGACATAAATCCGTATTACATATCATGGCTCTTAAGATTTTAGATCATAATGACTTTTTGGGAAAAATACAAATGCTGAATAAAGAATATCAAATACTAGCAATTGTTGGTACGATCAATATCTCTATTGAAAATATACCTTACTTTTCTGCATCTGACATTTTGTCAGGAGATGGCATGGAAAAGATTGAATCTTTAATTAGTAGAGAGCAGGATTATATAAAAATTAAGAATTCTCTTAAGAGTCATATTAAGTCTGTTTCTGCTGAAGAACTTGTGTCAGATATACGAAAAATCATTCGAGATATTGAGCAGGGCTTATATATCATTATTCCTCAAGATGTTACTGTAGGTATTGTGCTGCATATTAGTTTCATGGTTGATAAATTAAAATCTGGTAATAGAGAAATTGTATTTCAAGATGTAAGTAGTTATCGCAGTCTGCATCATAGAGAATTTATGTTGATTAGTCAAGCTTTAAAACCATTGGAAAATAATTATCAAATACAGATAGTGCAAGATGAATTGGCATATATTGTCCGTATGGTTATCGAAAATAGCGTAAGTGTGTAAGCTTACTATACTGTGTAATAGAATCTCAAAATAGTGTGTAGGAAAACTGCACACTATTTTTTCATAATTCGTAATAAGATAACCTTTCAAAGTCCTATGGAGAAAGGCGAAATGAAAAATGGTGATTGAATTCTTAAAACGTTAATATTGGCATGTAACTTGCAACTAGAAATAGTGTACGGAAGTGGCTATAGGCTCACTATGGAGTCACGAGAACTTGAGTATTAACAAGGTAAATGTCTTGTGCAAGGAGGTGTCCATAGTCTATAGCAATAAAAAAGGGGGACTGTTAGTGAAAAGGATTTTATTGGTTTGCTCAGCAGGCATGTCAACAAGTTTATTGGTTAGTAAAATGAGGATCGCTGCGTCTGAGCAAGAAATTGAGGCTGAGATTCAAGCGGTGGCTGAGGCTGAGTTGAGTGATCATAGTGACAAAGTAGACGTTGTATTATTGGGCCCACAAGTAAGATTTCTGTTAAATAAGATGAAAGCTTCTTTAGAGCCAAAAGGAATTCATGTAGCTGTAATTAATAGTGTTGATTACGGTACTATGAACGGAGAAAATGTATTAAACCAAGCCATTGAATTAATTGGTTAGGAATTGAGTTGCTAAGCAATTAATAGAGTATTTACAATTTTACGTAAGGAAGGCGGTAAAATAAGATGGGATCTGTTATTGAATTTCTTGAAAAATATTTTGTTCCGTTTGCTGGACGAATAGGCTCACAGAGACATTTGGTAGCTGTTCGTGATGGTTTTGTAGCAATTATGCCCTTAGTACTGGTTGGTGCATTAGCAGTTTTGATTAATAGTTTTCCTATTCCTGCCTACCAGGATGTAATGAATAATATCTTCGGGAAATCATGGAAATCTTTTGGTGCCAACTTATGGACAGGTACCTTTGCTATTATGGCTTTGATTACAGTCATTAGTACAAGTTTCAGCTTGGCAAGATCCTACAATGCAGATGGATTAGCTGCGGCATTAGTTTCTTTCGGTTCTTTGATTATGCTTTATAGTGGATCAGAAAAAGATTGGGCCATTCCTTTTGGTTTTCTAGGTGCCCAAGGTTTATTTGTAGCTTTGTTTGTAGCGCTCATATCGACAGAGATATTTGTAAAACTTATGGGTAATCCTAGGCTGCTTATTAAAATGCCCGAGGGCGTGCCTCCAGCTGTTGCTAAATCCTTTGCGGCGTTAATACCATCGATTGTAGTGCTAACCCTATTTGGCGTTCTAAAATGCATAACAAATACCTTAGATATACCTAATATTCACCAAGCGATTTTTAATGCGATACAAGCCCCTATTGCAGGTTTAGCGGATCATTTAGGTTCTGCCATATTAGTTGCTTTCTTGGTACATATTTTATGGTTCTTTGGTTTACATGGCACTAATATTCTAGGACCATTGTTAAATGCTGTATATTTACCAGCTATCAATGATAATATTGCGGCTCTACAAGCAGGTACAGCCATTCCAAATATTGTAACCATGCCTTTCTTTGATGCCTTTGTGTGGATGGGGGGAGCTGGAACAACGATCAGTTTATTGGCTGCCTTGTTTATCGCTGGCAAAAGAAAGAGCAATCAGAGTATGGCTAAACTAGCCGCAGGTCCAGCTCTGTTTAATATTAATGAACCGATGATGTTTGGGCTACCAATTGTATTAAATCCCTTATATTTAATTCCTTTTGTATTAACCCCGATTGTATTAACAATCGTAACCTACATGGCGATTGCTTCTGGTTTAGTTCCTAAAACCATTGCTATGATGCCTTGGACCACTCCTCCAGTAATTGGTGGATTCTTGGTGACGGGTTCTGTGATGGGCGCTTTATTGTCATTCGTGAATTTAGTAATTGGAGTAATACTATACATTCCATTTATTATATTAGGGGAAAGGCATGAAAATAAATCCGATATTGCAGCCGCCAAAAGTCAGAGCATAAAAGGTACTAATGTCAGAAGCGAAGGAGTATAAGTTAAGCTATGGAGACCATAATACTAAATATCATAATACAAAGCGGCGACGCTAGAAGCTTTGCAATGGAAGCTATACAATGTGCTAAAAACGGAGAGTTTGATAAAGCAAGAGAATTGATGGAGCAGTCAAAAGATAAATTAGGCTGTGCCCACAAAGAACAAACCAAACTAATTCATGCAGAAGCCGGAGGAGGGAAAACAGAAATTTCATTACTATTGATACATGCACAAGATCATCTAATGACAGCAATGACGGTGAAAGATCTTGCAAATGAAATTGTTGAGGTTTATTCAAGGTTGTAATGCTTACGTACTATAGCCTAATAGGAAAGTAATATTTTCTATTAGGCTATTGCTTTATAGAATTGAGGGGGATTATATTATGCGACAATTGGGAATATCATTGTATCCAAATCATACCAGCGTGGCGGAAAATATAGCATATATTGAGCTTGCTTCCCAATATGGGTTTAAACGAATCTTTACTTGTCTACTATCTGTAGATCAAGATATTGAGCAAGCGATAAATGAATTTAAAATAATAACTGCCTGTGCAAAGCGAAATAATATGGAAGTGATTGCTGATGTTGCGCCAGCAATCTTCACAAAGTATGGAGTATCGTACCAAGATCTATCCTTCTTTAAGGAATTAGGTCTTGATGGTATACGTTTAGATTTAGGTTTTAGCGGGATAGAAGAAGCATATATGACTTTGAACCCTTATGGATTAAAAATAGAGTTAAATGCTAGTAATGGTACTAAGTATGTAGATAACATTGTTTCTTATCATCCCAATGTAGAAAATATTTTAGGGTGTCACAATTTTTACCCTCATGTTTATACTGGATTAGGATATAACCATTTCATAAAATGCAGCAAACAATTCAAAGATTTAGGGATTAGAACAGCAGCTTTTGTAAACTCCAAATCTGCTATGTTCGGCCCCTGGCCGGTAACAGAAGGGCTATGCACCTTGGAGATGCATAGGAATTTATCGATTGATGTGCAAACCAGGCACTTGTTTGCTACAAATGTAATTGATGATGTTATTATCGCCAATGCTTTTGCTTCCGAAGAAGAATTAAAATGTTTAAGTGAAATTGACAAATATATGCTAGAATTTACGGCTGTATTTGCAAATCATATTCCTGAGTTAGAAAAGAAGATTGTCCTAGAAGAATTTCACTTCAATCGAGGAGATGTGTCAGAGTATGTTGCTAGATCAACACAATCTAGAGTGAAGTACAAAGATCATAATTTTCCACCATTTAATACCCCAGACATAAAAAGAGGCGATATTTTAATCGAATCCTCTCTATATTCTAGATATGCAGGTGAGTTGCAAATTGCCTTAAAAGACATGAAAAATAGCGGTAAAACGAATGTAGTAGGTAGAATCGTTGAAGAAGAAATATTCCTATTAGACTATTTGGAACCTTGGATGAAATTTAAATTTACAGATCTAAATAAATAGTAATATGGGGCGCCTAATATAGGTGCCCCATTTAATTTTAGCCGTGCTTATTCATTGGATTGGTCATTGGATAACTGGTGTTGCATCCTCACAATAACGGCAATCGGACGGTCTGTGAACTATTTTAAATCAGCAAAACTGGTAGTGTGTAGAGAATACACGATATAAAAAGGTTTAAAAGCAGTGTGTAGTTACAAATACACACTGCTTTTAAACCTTTTTATGGTGTTTTAGGTAGCGTATGTCCCAATAATTCAATGGTTGGGCAGGCCTTATATTCTTTAATTATTTTTATATAAGCTTGGCATGCATATTGCATTATAGCTAAGTGTAAATAGTTAGAATTATCTAAAGGGTGAAGTAGTAGATTGTTGCTATCACTGAAGATGGGGAGAGATAGGGGGAAAGGAGATGTGATAGGTACAAGCCCAAAATCTCCAAGTAAGTGTTAACAATGAGTGCTCGTTTGAAGGAAATATTTAAGGGAACATGGAGACTTAGATAGTAATTCATCTTAAGTGCACTCAAATAAAACAAAATAAGATTCTAAGGAGCGTAAAAAGATGAACAAAAAAATTATCGCCACTGTGGTTGCCGCTTTTGTATTAGGTTCAGGAACTGCTCTTGCAGCTAGTAATCCTTTTGCTGATGTTTCCCCTAATGACTGGGCATATGGTGCTGTGAAAAATCTAGCACAGGCAGGCCTCATTGACGGTTATGGTGATGGTACTTTTAAAGGTGATAAGAGCGTTACTCGTTATGAAATGGCTCAACTAGTAGGGAAAGCGATGTATAGATCTGATAAAGCCAATGCTGAGCAAAAAGCTACCATTGACAAATTAGCTGCAGAATACAAAGATGAACTACAAAACCTTGGCGTTCGAATGGCGAAAGTGGAAAAAAGCGTTGACGGGGTAAAAGACTTAAAAATTTCTAACTGGATTCAATCTGAAGATACTTTTGGAAATACTCGGGGACTTACATTGCGTGAGTATGACTGGGAATACCGTTTGGCAGTTGAAAAGCAAGTAAGTGATAAAGTTCATGCAATGTATCAATTCAGAACCTATACTGGTCTAGATTCACAAAGATGGGGATATGGTAATGCCAGTGGCGTGAATGATAGAACAAACCAACGTGGTGCGTTGACTACACGCCAAGCGTGGGTTAGTTATCAGGCTAATGCCAATACTGGTGTTACTATTGGTAAACAAGTGCTTTGGGATGGATTTATTTGGGATGACTTCATTCGAGGTATTAGCATAAATACCAAATTAGGTGATAAGACGAGTTTAGTTGCTGCAACAGGCCGTTATGATCTTTCCAATGGTCCATATGACAGTGTTAATGGCTATAATGTAAATGGAGTAATTAATACAGCCTCTTTATCCACTAAAGTTGGTGATTTGGATATTGCCGCTAAATGGATAGTCGGTAGCTATGATCTTAGTTCTAATCGGGGTGGCAATATAGTTGGAGGATTAGCGAGTTACACCTTGCCAGGTGGTATTGGTCTCCAGGCTGGTTATGCTAAAAATACCCGGGAAAATGATCACAATAAATTGGAAAAATTTCAGATTTCCAAACGAGTTGGCGGTACAGATGTATTCATGCAATACTGGAAACAAGATTCCAAACTCAATGCACCGATGGAAAATGGAGACCATATGGCATGGTGGGGTGACATGTATGGTGGTCATGATATAAAAGGCTGGCGTTTAATTACAGATACGCCAATTGACAAACATTTTGATGTCTCCTGCTACTATGGTGATTATAAAGTTCAGGATACCAATACAAAAGCTAAGAAATATGGTGTTGATTTAACTTATAGTTTCTAGATTTTAAGAAAAATTATTACGCTTGACATGGAACCTTGCTTAGGACAGTAAAAAAAGACTATGCAATTTTCTTCTAATATAGAATAATACTCTTTAGAGACACTCTATGGCGATATTGATGGTGACATGTCTGCTAAAAAAATATGGCTTTAGCGTACAAGTAAGCTTCTAAATATATGAATTTCCTGAGTCTGAAGACTTATAGCCTAGAAACTAGGTTGTAAGTCTTATTTTTTTTACACATTACTCACGGAAAATTAGCCTGAGCTTAATGATAGTACGGTTTTGTAGCAAAATCAATGAGTTTAGACAAGAGGTTAAGGTGACAACTTTTGACTACTTTGCAATAAAATAGGAAGGTTATGGATGAAAAATGGCGAAAGTTGTATTACAGGTAAAACGTTTGATACGCAGGAGGGAAATGCTGTGAAATATGCAGTGTCTTTAAGCTTACTAACTGTGCTGATTATTACGTTTTTATTGGGTGGAACTTTCATTTTTCTAATCGAGCACGAATTGGCAGTAGATATTCCTTGGTTGAGGCATAAAGATGCTAATATTCTACATTCTGCTGCTAATGAAGATATAGAATCTTTTCACAACGACCGAAAAAAGATATTGGTTCTTCATTCCTATGACTCTGAGATGCCTTGGGTGAAATTAGAAGAAGAGGGGATTAAATCAGTTTTTCAACAGGAAAAGCAGGCGATACTTTCTTTTGAGTATATGGATACGAAATATAATATTACCCCTGATTATCTAAATAACTTATATAAATTTTATGAGCAAAAATATAAAGGAAAGAAATTTGATGCTGTGATTGTTACGGATGATGCAGCTTATGACTTTGCACGAACATACCAGCAAACCCTTTTTCCTCTCACTCCGATTATTTTCTGTGGTGTTAATTATTTTAATGAAGCAGATATAAAAGACAAGGAATGGGTAACAGGAGTTATTGAGGACGTTGATATAAAGAAAACAATTGAAGTTGCCTTAGCCCTACAGCCTCAAGTGAAAAAGATTGTTGTTATTAATGATGAAACTGCAGTTGGTAAGGCTAATAAGCAATTATTAGAAAAGAGTATGCCTATTTTTAAGGAAAAGGTACAATTTGTATTCTTAGAAAAAATGGCTATGTCAGAAGTTCTAGAGCAAGTAGGCAACCTTTCAGATGACACAATCGTATTACTGATGACTTTTAATGTAGATAAGAATGATACGATCTTTAGTTATGAGGAAAGTGGTAATTTAATTGGTGCAAGAAGTAGGGTGCCTGTATATTGTTTTTGGGACTTCTATTTACAAGATGGTATGTTAGGCGGGATGATAACCAGCGGGTATAATCAAGGAAAAACTGCGGGCCAGATGGCCCGAAAGATTGTGTTTGATGGTGCAAAATTAGCTGACATGCCTGTGATAACAGAAAGTACTAAGCAGTACATGTTTGATTTTAATGCACTACGCAAGGCTGGTATCAAGGAAGAACAATTACCAGCAGGTAGTGTTATTGTGAATAAGCCAGTTACCTTCTATGAAACGTATAAATCCTTAGTTTGGTTCTTGATGGCACTATTTGTAGTATTGCTGTTTTTAGTAACAGTATTAGCTTTTAATATAAACCGCCGTAGGAAGGTTGAGGAGGAGATCCGTCAGCTCAATAGGGCCTTAGAGAATCAAGTCACTGAGCGGACTAGGGCATTGCAGGATACCAATTCTACCTTAAGACAGACCTTGGAAGACTTACATCAGGCTCGTCGTCACTTGGTAGAGTCAGAGAAAATGGCCTTATTAGGTGAGTTAGTAGCAGGTATAGCACATGAAATAAACACTCCGATAGGAAATAGTATTACGGCAATTTCGCATTTGACAATGTTGACAGGAGAATTCAATCAAAAATTCTTGGATGGCCAAATGAAACGATCCGATTTAGAAATCTATTTAGATTCTTGTAATAAGGTAAGTAAAATTATTACTACTAATCTAGATCGTGCTGCAGAGTTGATTCGTAGTTTTAAACAAGTTGCAGTTGACCAGTTAGTTGAAGAACGGCGAAATTTTGATTTGAAAGAATACATACAGGATGTATTGGTAAGCCTAAATCCTCAATTGAAAAAGACTCAGCACAAAATAAACGTAACTTGTCCTGAGGGCATTAAGGTTTACTGGTATCCTGGAGCATTTTGGCAAATTATATCAAATATGCTAAACAATTCTATATTACATGCTTATTATCCAGACGAACTAGGCACGATTTCCATTACTGTTTCTTATGAAGCTGGGATTATCACCTTGATTTATGCAGATGATGGAAAAGGTATGGAGCCAGAGGTGCAAAAGAAGATCTTTGAGCCATTTTTTACAACACGGCGGGGTACTGGTGGTACTGGCCTTGGTATGCATATTGTCTATAATTTGGTGGTTTTTAAAATGAAAGGAACCGTTGAGTGTACTAGTCAGCTGGGAAACGGTACGGTTTTTACAATAAAACTTCCAGAACGTACTTAAGTTAAAGGAGAAAATATCATGGATGATGAATTGTTATTTGTAGAAGAGACGGATGTACGTGATAGTAAGGCAGCAGGACAGATAAAGGTTTTGATCGTTGATGACGAAGAAGAAGTACATATTGTTACCAAGCTAGTATTAAATAACTTTGTATTTGAAGGTAAAAAGATTGAGCTTCTTAGTGTTTATTCTGCTAGTGAAGCTAAGACGGTACTAGAGGAACATGGGGATATTGCTCTTATTTTATTAGATGTTGTCATGGAGAGAGCGGATGCCGGGTTAGAACTGGTAAAATACATTCGAGACGTTATGGAAAATAAGTTGGTGCGGATTGTATTGCGTACGGGCCAGCCCGGAGAAGCTCCAGAAGCCCAGATTATTGTTGAATACGACATTAATGATTATAAAGAAAAAACGGAATTAACAGCCCAAAAGCTGATAACTACCTTAATCTCTGCGTTGCGTTCTCATCGAGATTTATTGACAATTGCCATGAATAAACAAGGGTTAGAAAAAATTATCCAGTCTTCACCTGAGATTTTTCGTATGCAATCCATGCAAAACTTTGCCGCTGGTGTACTAATGCAACTCATCGCAATGCTTGGACTTAATAAGAATAGCTTGTATGTCAAGGTATCGAGTTTTGCCGCTACGCGAAAGAAGGATGGAGAAATAAAGGTTTTAGCAGCTACAGGTACCTTTGATAGTGAAACCTACGAAAATATTTCGATTGACGTGAAAAATAAACTTGATTACGTTCTTATGGCGAAACAAAGTATATTTTTTGAGGATTACTTTATTCTTTACTGGCAAAGTGCAGACGATTATGTGTATCTAATTTATATGGAGGGTGGACAAAGACTTAGTGAGTTAGATAGGCGTTTATTAGATGTTTTTTGCTTAAATGTTTCTTCTGCCTTTGAAAATCTTAAATTGCATTTAGAAATGTATAATACACAACGAGAGGTTTTCTTTAGGTTGGCCGAAGTGGCAGAAACGCGCTCAAAAGAAACAGGCAACCATGTAAGACGTGTTGCTGAATATGCTCGTTTGCTGGCTGAAAAATATGGATTACCAGATGATGAAGTGGATCTAATTCATTTAGCGACTCCTATGCATGATATAGGTAAGCTAGGGATCCCTGATGAGATATTAAATAAACCAGGGAAATTAACGCTAACCGAGTTTGAAGTTGTCAAACTTCACGCTAATATTGGCTATGATATGTTAAAGGGATCTCATTTAACGATGTTAAAGGCAGCAGCTATTATTGCGCAGCAACACCATGAACGATATGATGGCAAGGGATATTCTAGTGGGTTAAAAGGGGAAGAAATTCATATTTATGCTAGAATCGCCGCCATTGCCGATGTCTTTGATGCACTAAGCTGCAAAAGAGTCTATAAAGAAGCCTGGCCATTAAATGAAATTTTGACCTATTTCAAGGAGGCTAAGGGAGGACAATTTGATCCTGTATTAGTTGATTTATTTTTTACTAATTTGGATGAAATCATTAAGGTGAGAGAAAAGTATGCAGATGAATAATTGCGGCGTACTTCTGGGGGTTGTATAATATGGTTAGAATAAGATGGAGGTAGAAAAATGAGTTTACATATTGATGCAAAAGAAGGCGATATCGCTAGTACGGTATTAATGCCTGGTGATCCACTTAGAGCTAAGTTTATAGCGGAAAACTTTTTGGAAAATGCTGTTTGTTATAATGAAGTGCGTGGTATGTACGGGTATACAGGATATTACCAGGGCAAAAGAGTTTCTGTACAAGGTTCGGGAATGGGGATTCCTTCTATATCTATTTATGCCCATGAGTTAATGACGAGCTATAATGTGAAAAATATTATTCGGATTGGTACTTGCGGATCATTACAGGAAAATGTAAAAATTAAGGACATTGTTCTCGCTATGTCAGCTTCTCATGATTCTAATATTAATCTACAACGGTTTGAGGGTATGACCTTTGCTCCTACAGCAAATTTTGAATTATTAAAAAAGGCATATGATGTAGCGCAGCGGTTAGGGATTGAAACTAAAGTCGGAAATGTGTTTACAACGGATACCTTTTATCATGATGATTGTGAGGATTGGAAGCGTTGGACCAAATTTGGTGTATTGGCCGTCGAGATGGAAACGGCAGGATTATATACTTTGGCTGCAAAACATGGTGTAAAGGCGTTAACCATTGTGACAGTGAGTGATAGCTTAGTTACAGGTGAAGCTACTTCTGCTGCGGAACGGCAGACGACTTTTACGCAAATGATGAAAATAGCTTTGGAAATGGTAGAGTAAAAAAAGCATTGCACTTTATGAAGGTCTATAATATACTGTAGGAAATTACATATGACGCTGGGGGAGCCTTATGGCTGAGAGGGAATTTTCATTCCTGACCCTTTGAACCTGATGTGGTTAGTACCATCGTAGGGAAGCTATTTTATATTTGTGTATGTTATTTATAAAAGCTTATCCTCTTTGGATAAGCTTTTTTTATTTACCATTACATATTTCAATATTTCTCTGCGATCACTATCTATACTATTTCATTCTTAAATGCATTACAGAGGTGAGGTGAAAAAGTTGGAGGTTATGCTAAACGGAAACCTTGAAAAAATAGCGGAGGAGATAAATTTATCTACGTTTTTACTTAGCAAAGGTTTGAATCTTGACACCATTATTGTGGAATATCAAGGCAATATAGTAAAGAAAGAGGAATGGGCAACGATTACTTTGCAAGATAAGGATTGTTTAGAAGTACTAAAATTTGTTGGCGGAGGCTGATTTGATGAGTGATTCATTAATGATTGGTGGGAAAAGCTTAGAAAGTCGTCTATTTATTGGCACAGGTAAGTATTCTGCAGACACTATGATTCCCGAAATTATAGAGAAATCAGGATCACAAGTTATTACCGTGGCGCTTCGACGAATTGATTTTAATTCTCCTAGAGGGAATGTGATGGATCATATTCCTTCCAGTATGCAACTTTTGCCGAATACTTCTGGTGCGCGAAACGCACAGGAGGCAATACGAATTGCGCGGTTAGCCAAGGCCGCAGGATGTGGCAACTGGATTAAAATTGAGGTTATTTCGGATAATAAATACTTGTTGCCAGACGGTTATGAGACCATTAAAGCAACGGAAATATTAGCTAAGGAAGGGTTTGTAGTATTACCTTATATCAGTCCAGATTTAATGGTAGCAAAGAAACTAGTTGAAGTTGGTGCAGCAGCAGTTATGCCATTAGGTGCCCCCATTGGCAGTAATCGAGGTTTAAAAACCAAAGAATTATTAAAAATAATGATTGAGGAAATATCTTTACCAGTGATTGTTGATGCAGGGATTGGTAAACCTTCCGACGCTTGCGAGGCGATGGAAATGGGGGCAGCAGCTTGTTTATTAAATACTGCAATTGCCAGCGCAGACGATCCTGTCTTAATGGCTGAGGCTTTTGGTATGGCTGTAATTGCCGGGCGTAAAGCGTATTTAGCGGGTCTTGGGCGTTCTCATAAGTGGGCAAGTTCTTCATCTCCTTTGACTGGATTTTTACATAATTGAGGAGGAAACTATGAGCTTTTATGATGAGTATTTGCAATATACTGAAGGCAATATAGAAGAAGTATTTCAAAATACAACCTCTGAAGATATTGTAAAGATTCTTGGGAAAGAGCGATTAACAGTAAAGAATTTTTTAGCCTTATTATCTCCTAAAGGGGAAGAACATTTAGAATTAATGGCCCAAAAGGCAAATCAGTTGACAGTACAAAATTTCGGACGTGTCATTTTATTGTATACACCGATGTATTTATCTGATTACTGTACAAATCAATGCACCTATTGTGGTTTTAATATAACCAATACGTTTACCCGTAAGCAATTGACCATGGAAGAGGTAGAAAAAGAAGCCAAAAATATTGCGGCTTCCGGCATTCAACATATTTTAATTCTAACAGGAGATGCTCCAGTAAGAGCTGGCGTCTCTTATATGGAAGATTGTGTTCAGATCTTAAAAAACTACTTTTCCTCCATTGCCATTGAGGTCTATGCCTTAACAGAAGAGGAGTACGCCAAACTTGGAGAAGCTGGTGTAGAGAGCATGACAATGTATCAGGAAACCTACAATCCAATCATCTATGACAAACTTCATGTGAAAGGGCCTAAGAAAGATTATCACTTCCGCCTTGATGCACCAGAACGGGCTTGTCAAGCTGGTTTTCGCTCTGTAAATATTGGAGCTTTGCTCGGACTTGATGATTGGCGCAGAGATGGATTCTTTACGGGCTTACATGCTAACTACTTGCAAAATAAATATCCAGATGTTGAGATTAGTATATCGCTACCTCGTATACGTCCAACTATGGGGGCTTGCGAAACTGGAAACAACGTGAACGATAAGAATATGGTTCAATTTATGACCGCTTTTCGGTTGTTTATGCCAAGGGCGGGGATGCCTTTATCGACTAGAGAAAGTGCAGAATTTCGGAACCACGCTATTAAATTAGGGATTACGAAAATGTCTGCAGGAGTCAACACTGCAGTAGGGGGACATATTGAGGTTCAGGAAAACGCAGGACAATTTGCCGTTTCTGATACACGGAGTGTGAAGGAGATGTCTAAGGCCATTCTGCAATTAGGTTATCAGCCTGTATTTAAGGATTGGCAAGCGATATGACAGTAAAATATAGAAACTTATTTGAGAAAGCATTAGGTATGGCTCTAGGAGAGAACAATTTAGAAAAGATCCAACAGATTACGGTAGGTATCGGTGGAGCTGGGGGACTAGGTTCCAACTGTGCAGTGAATTTAGTGCGTAGTGGTTTTAGCAATTTTGTAATTGTAGACTTTGATACAATTGAGTTTTCTAATCTTAATCGGCAGTTTTATTTTTACAATCAAGTTGGTAAGTCTAAGGTAACGACCTTAAGGGAGAACTTACTGGCAATTAATCCTGCTATACAAGTAGAAATCTTGCAGGAGCGAATAGAGGAACACAATGTTGCTGCCCTGTTTAAAGATTGCCATATTATTGTTGAAGCCTTTGATCAAGCAAACTATAAGAAAATGATTGTAGAAGAATACCTACAGTCTGAAAAATTTATTGTATCTGCTTCTGGTCTCGCAGGTTATGCGGATAGTGATGAAATAAAAACTCATAAAATCAAAGAAAACTTATATGTTGTCGGTGATTTATCCTCTGCTGTCGGCAAGGAGCTGCCACCCTGTGCACCTAGAGTCAGTATTGCGGCAGCAAAACAGGCAAATCTTATTTTACAATTTGTGTTAAATAACCTCTAATGTCAAAAGGATAGAGGAAAGGTGGGGTGATTGTATGGATAGGAATTATTCCTTACCCAATGATTTATACTGTATTACAGCGGAAGACTTTTCCTTAGGTCGAAGCAATATCGAAGTAGTAAAACAATGGATTGACGCTGGTATTAAAATAGTTCAATACCGAGAAAAAGATAAAAGTATGAAATTGAAATATCAAGAGTGTAAAATCATTCGAAGGTTAACAAAAGAAACGGGCGTATTTTTTATTGTTAATGATGATATTGATTTGGCAATGATGGTGCAAGCTGACGGAGTACATATTGGACAAGATGATTTTCCTCTTGCGGCAGTTAGAGAATTGGTGGGGGATATGAGGATTGGGATATCAACTCATTCGCCTCAGCAAGCCCAAGAGGCTGTTGCTTCAGGCGCCGATTATATTGGGGTAGGGCCAATTTTTAAAACTTCCACAAAAAAGAATGTGTGCCAGCCAGTTGGACTAGAATATTTAGATTATGTAGTTAAGAATATACCCATTCCCTTTGTTGCAATTGGAGGGATAACAGAAAGTAACGTAGCAGAGGTTGTTAAAACAGGAGCAAAATGTATTGCTATGGTTACAGAAATAACGAAAGCTCATGATATGGGTGATAAGATTCGTAAGGTTAGAACAATAATAAAAAGTATGGGAGAGAATATATAATGACATATACGACACAAATGGATGCAGCAAAAAAAGGAATTGTAACAAAAGAAATGAGCGTAGTAGCTGCTAAAGAAAACATGGATGTAAAAAAACTAATGGATTTAGTGGCACAAGGAAAGGTTGCTATACCAGCTAACAAAAATCATACATCTTTGCAAGCGGCAGGCGTTGGGGAAGGGCTTAGTACAAAAATTAATGTCAACTTAGGTGTATCAGAGGATTGCTGTGATATTGAGCAGGAAATCTGCAAAGTAAAGAAAGCTATCGAACTAAAGGCTGATGCTATTATGGATTTAAGCTGCTTTGGTAAAACCAGGGAGTTTCGTCGTAGATTAATCGAGTTTTCGCCTGCGATGATTGGTACGGTTCCTATGTATGATGCGGTTGGTTTTTTAGATAAGGAATTAAAAAATATTACAGCAGAAGAATTCTTATCCGTTGTTGAGAGACATGCAGAAGATGGTGTAGATTTTATGACCATCCATGCTGGACTCAATCGAGAAACAGCAGGTAAGGTTAAGTTAGAGAAAAGGTTAACTAATATTGTATCTAGAGGTGGGTCGTTGCTTTTTGCTTGGATGGAACTAAACAATCAAGAAAATCCTTTCTACGAGCACTATGATCGAGTGTTAGATATTTGTGCTAAATATGACGTTACTATTAGTTTAGGAGATGCCTGTAGACCAGGTTGCATAAATGATGCGACCGACGCAGCGCAAATTCAAGAATTGATTGTATTAGGAGAATTAACAAAAAGAGCTTGGGCAAAAAATGTGCAAGTGATTGTTGAGGGGCCTGGTCATATGCCGCTAAATCAGATTACAGGTAATGTGATGTTGCAGAAGAAGTTGTGCCATGGTGCGCCTTTTTACGTCTTAGGACCCCTCGTTACAGACGTTGCACCTGGCTATGACCATATTACCAGTGCGATCGGAGGAGCGATTGCTGCTGCTGCTGGAGCCGATTTCCTATGCTATGTAACACCAGCAGAACATTTGCGTCTGCCAACGATGGAAGATATGAAGGAAGGTATCGTTGCTTCTAGAATCGCTGCTCATGCTGCTGATATTGCCAAAGGAGTGCCAGGGGCTAAGGAATGGGATAATCAGATGAGCCAAGCTCGTGCCGATATTGATTTTGATAAAATGATTGAACTATCCATTGATCCCGAAAAATCAGGAAGATATCGTAGAGAGTCATTACCTGAACATAGTGATACCTGCACCATGTGTGGCAAAATGTGCGCCATGAAAACTATGAAAAAAATATTAAATGGAGAAGAAGTAGACATTTAAATGAGTAAAAAGGAGGGTCTTTCACGAATGGTTCGTGAAAGACCCTCCTTTTTTCCAGGATCAGAAAGTATAACACTTTCTTGGTTCCAAGTAAGAACGACTAAGGCTTCTGCCTGCGTCCGAGGACTTGGCACAAGCCAAGTCTTTTCTTATTAATCTAGAAGTGCCTTAAGATGTTCTTCAATTTCTTCGCGACTTACCGCACCTCGAATGGTTTTCATAATATTGCCTGCTTTATAAAAATGGAGAGTAGGTATGCTCATTACATTAAATTGGTGAGTAAGACTGCGATTTTCAGAAGTATCTACCTTGCAAAACTTTATTTTTCCGTCATATTCTGCTGCCAACTCTTCAAATATAGGCATTAATCTTTTGCAGGGAATACATCTTGGGCCCCAAAAATCCAGCAATACTGGTAGTTGGCTTTTCAATACCTCTTGTTTGAAGTTTTCCTTAGTAATTTCAATAATCTCCATAAATTGATTACCTCCTTAAGTTGTTTTCCATAGACTCAGGAAAATATTCTTCTATATATTTTTCCGCATGGTAGGCGGCAATTGCTCCGTCGCTTACTGCGGTAACTACCTGTCGTAACAGCTTTTGCCTTACATCACCTACTGCGTAAACTCCTGGGATATTGGTGCGCATAAAATCATCTGTTTTGATATAACCTTCCTCTGTAAGTTCGATAAGGTTTCTTACAAAATGAGTATTTGGCTCATTCCCAACATAAATAAATACCCCGTCAATAGGTAGCTCGATTTTTTGCTCTGTTTCTAGGTTTTTTAGGATTACTTTTTTTACAGTTTCTTCGCCTAAAATTTCTTCGATCACCGTATTCCAGATAAGTTCTATCTTGGGATTTGACAATGCTCTTTCTTGAATAAGTTTTGTAGCACGCAAGGCGTTTCTTCTGTGGATGATAGTCACCTTATCAGCAAATCTTGTTAGATAACATGCTTCCTCCACTGCGGCGTTACCACCACCTACAACAACTATATTAGCGCCTTCAAAAAAAGCACCATCACAAGTAGCACAGTAAGAAACACCTCGTGACCGAAAAGTGTTTTCGCCAGGGCAATTCAGGTATCTTGGAGTGGCGCCGGTAGCAATAATTATTGTTTTACTAGCGAAAGTCCCTTTTGTGGTGTTAACAATATGGTATTTATCCATTGTCTCCAAGGAATGTACTTTAGCGATTAAATTCTTTGCCCCAAATCGTTGGGCTTGCTCTTCCATTTGCGTTGATAGTTCAAAGCCATTAATGCCTTGGGAAAATCCAGGATAGTTTTCAACTTCCTCAGTAGTAGCTACTTGCCCACCTATTCCTAGGCTTTCGATATATAGTGTATCTAACTTACTTCTGGCACTGTATAAGGCCGAGGTTAAGCCAGCAGGCCCAGCACCAATGATGATGACATCATAGGATTGCATGGAAAATCTCCTTTTTATATATTATTTTTGCTGGTTTAGTATGGTTGCAGAACCCTTTAAGTAATGAAAATAGTAATATTTTATAACAAGAAATCTACATGGTAATGCGTGGTATTGGAAATACTAGCAAGGGCACATGAGATACATAAAATTTTCTGTAAGGAATTTCTTAATATTATATTCAAGTAGTACGGTAAAGAAAACTTGTCACACTATAGTTTTAAATTCCACAGAAAAGGGTGGATCTTAGAATGGAATATGTCTTACTTTTACTCAGCATTATTATGATTAATCTTCTGCTTAGTGGTGATAACGCGCTGGTAATTGCGTTAGCGAGCCGCAACCTGCCAATCGAACAACAAAAAAAAGCAATGCTGTGGGGAAGTATTGGTGCGATTGTTCTCAGAGTTGCGTTAACTTTTATTGCGGTATTTATACTTAACATACCCTATTTACAAGCACTTGGTGGTTTTATGCTGCTTTGGATCGCAATCAAACTTGTGGCTGATCAAAAGGGACCTACTTTTTTAGAGGGCAAGAAAAATTTATGGGATACGATTAAGACGATCATAGCCGCAGACTTTGTCATGAGTCTTGATAATGTTATTGCTATCGCAGGCGTAGCAAAAGGGAAGATTAGTTTATTGATAATTGGACTAGCAATTAGCATTCCAATTATTGTGTGGGGAAGTAAGCTTGTGGGGATGCTGATTCGAAAATGGCCATCGGTCATACTAATCGGTGCATTTTTTTTAGGGTGGACAGCTGGTGAAATGATTTTCTCTGACAAAAGAATAGTTCTGGTAGTGAGTCAGTATTTGTGGATGGATAAAATTTTTTCTGGGATTTGTGGCTTGCTTGTTGTCTTTATTGGTAAAAGAATGAGATTTAAAAAAGATAAAAGTAGAAAATAAAGCCATTAAATCCGAACGATGAAGAAATATTTATGACAAACGTTCACATTTTGTTTGACAGTTTTTTCTCTATGCTATAAAATAAATAGCGTAAAGAAAATATAACTCGTATAATTTTGAGAATAAGGCTCAAGCGTTTCTACCGGACGACCGTAAATTGTCTGACTACGGGTGAAAGTGTACCTAGGGTTCCGCATAACCAAAACAGATTATGTTCTGTTTTTTTATGGTCCGTGACCAAGTGGTACAGGCACTATGGCAGTGCTACACCGATGGGATAAAAACCCGGGCGGGGAGGTTTCGCTCATTACCTGATGCGATCCTCCCTGCCCGGGTTATTCTTTTACAATGGAGGTGATATTACAGAGTTAACACGGTAAAGAAGTTACTTTCTAGATAAGGAGCGGCTCTTTTCATGTGTTCTACTAATTACATAAAAAAACAGTTTTTGCATGGTGTTAGTGTGTGTTATAAAAATATTATATTGAGGGAGAGGCATATATGTTAGAAAAATTATTTAAATTAAGTGAACGTAATACCAACGTACAGACAGAGGTAATGGCTGGTATTACTACATTTATGACGATGGCCTATATTTTATTTGTAAATCCTAGTATCTTAGGATCCGCTGGAATGGATAAGAATGCAGTATTACTAGCCACTGCAATCGGTTCAGCAGCCGTTACTATTATGATGGGGTTATTTGTTAATTACCCGATTGCTTTAGCGCCTGGTATGGGTTTGAATGCTTTTTATGCTTTTACAGTAGTTATCGGCATGGGGATTCCTTGGCAAGTTGCTTTAGGGGCTGTATTCATATCTGGTATTGTTTTCTTGCTCTTAACAGTAACTAAAATTCGCCAACTTTTAGTTGAGGGTATGCCTAATTCTTTAAAACACGCAATTACCGTAGGGATTGGTCTTTTTATTACAATTATCGGTTTAAAACTTTCAGGGATTATGAATATCCGGTTATCCTTGATTCCGCCTACTTTAGAAAAAATCGTGGCTGCAAAAGGTAATGGCTCACCACTGTCTTTCGAAACAATTATTGAAATGGGCAAACTCGCAGATAAAGAGATATTGCTAGCAATATTTGGGCTTGTTTTGATTAGCATTTTAATAGCGCGTAAAGTCAAGGGTGCTATGTTAATTGGTATTATAATTAATACTCTAGTTGGTATTGCTATGGGTATTGTAAAGGTTCCAACCGGATTTGTTCCTGTAGCTATGCCTGATTTTACTAACAATGCTTTTTTTGCTCTTGATATTCCGGGGGCTATCAGCATGGGATTAATGACAATTATCTTTACCTTTACTTTCGTTGAATTATTTGACACTATGGGAACTTTAGTGGGTACGACGAGCAAGGCTGGTCTAATGGACAAGGAAGGAAAAATCCCTGGAATTGGCAAGGCAATGTTAGTTGATGCCACAGGGGTAAGCCTTGGTGCTCTACTAGGGACAAGCACAATTACTGCCTTTGTTGAAAGTGCTGCTGGTGTAGGTGCAGGTGGTCGTACAGGTCTGACTGCTGTTGTCTGTGGAGGAATGTTCCTTCTGGCTCTCTTCTTTACTCCGATCGTTGGTTTGATTCCTGATGCTGCTACAGCTCCTGCTCTAATTATTGTAGGTTCTTTAATGATGGAAAGTGTAAAACATATTGATTTTGCTGATTTTACAGAAGCTATGCCAGCTTTTATGACAATTGTTATGATGCCTTTTACTTATAGTATTGCAAATGGTATTTCTTTTGGTTTGGTTTTGTTTCCTTTATTAAAATTAATTACAGGTCGCGGTCGCGAAGTACATTGGATTGTATACATTTTAGCAGTTCTAGTTGTTGTACGTTTAGGATTTTTGGCTTAGGTAAACTAGTAAACCCAGATGGTAGTGTATACGATATCTGGGTTTACAAATTATATTAACATTGCATACAATCGCCTTTTGCCCTACTGGCAATGGCAATTCTATAGATTATAGCAAATAAAAAGGGAGGAACTTTAGTGAAAGTAGCTATTATTATGGGTAGTGATTCTGATTGGTCTATTGTAGAACCAGCAAGCCAATTATTAACTGAATTTGGCATAGCGACAGAAGTTGTTGTGGCCTCAGCCCACCGTACACCAGATAAAGTTCATACCTTTGCAACAGAAGCGCGAGAACGAGGTGTAGAAGTTATTATTGCAGCAGCGGGGGCAGCGGCTCATTTGCCAGGGGTGATTGCGGCTTACACAACATTGCCTGTTATTGGTATCCCAATAAACAGCACTTGTTTAAGTGGACTTGATGCACTTCTTAGTATTGTACAAATGCCTGCGGGAATTCCAGTTGCTACTATGGCTGTCAATGGTGCTAAAAATGCCGCAATTTTTGCAGTTCAGATCATGGCAGGAAAACATGCCGAGCTGGCTGAGAAATTGAATGAAAATCGTAAAAAGATGGCAGAAGAAGTAGAAGGAAAAGCTGCAAGACTTTCAACAAAATTATTAGGTTAAAATATAGGAGGGATTTACAATGGAAAAACAACCATTATATGAAGGAAAAGCAAAAAGAATATTTGCTACTGATGTGGCAGATGAATTATTGGTCTATTACAAGGATGATGCAACTGCCTTTAACGGTTTGAAAAAAGGAACAATTGAAAGTAAGGGTGTACTAAATAATAAAATTACTACATTTTTCTTTGATTTATTAGGAAAGAATGGAATACCTCATCATTTTATTCGTTTGGTAAGTGAACGAGAACAATTAGTAAAGGCATTGAAGATTTTACCAGTGGAAGTAGTAGTGCGTAATATTGCAGCTGGCAGTTTGGCAAAACGGATTGGCTGGGAAGAAGGTAGAAAACTCCCTGCACCAATTGTTGAAATGTATTATAAAAATGATGACCTTGGCGATCCTCTAATTAACCAATACCATATTAAAGTTCTCGAATTGGCTACGGAAGAACAAGTAAAACAATTGGAAGAATACGCTCTTAAAATTAATGAAATTTTGACTAGTTATTTGCAAGAAAAGAAAATAGAGTTGATTGACTTTAAACTGGAATTTGGTACTCATAAAGGCCAAGTGCTTTTGGGAGATGAGATTTCCCCAGATACTTGCCGTTTTTGGGATAGCGAAACAGGAGAAAAATTGGATAAGGATAGATTCCGTCGTGACCTTGGCAACGTAGAAGATGCCTATAAGGAAATATTGTTCCGCTTAACAGGAGAAAAAGCATGACAAACCAAGTCCTGGATATCGATAAAATGCAGGAAGAATGCGGAGTATTTGGCATATACTCCCGTAAAGAGAATGTAGCATTAAATGCTTACTGGGGTTTATATGCACTGCAGCACCGAGGGCAAGAAAGTGCAGGAATTGCTGTAACCAATGGATCGTGGATGGATGTTTCCCGGGGAATGGGGTTGGTTGGCGAAGTATTTCGCCACCAATTGCCTAATCTTCCAGATCAGAATATTTCCATCGGACATGTACGTTACTCGACTACCGGTTCCAGTTCATTGATGAATACTCAACCCCTTATGGTAAAGTATTCAGGTGGGCATATTAGCTTGGCTCATAACGGAAATCTGACTAATGCGTTAGTGTTAAGAGAAAAAATGGAGGCACAGGGCAGTATCTTTCAAACCACCATTGATAGTGAAGTAATTGTCAACTTAATTGCTCGTTCCCGAAAAGCAACATTAGAAGAAAAAATTGTAGAAAGCTTATCCCAAATTGAAGGGGCTTATTGTTTAGTCATCATGACAGAAGAAAAATTAATTGGTGTTAGGGATCCTCATGGTTTGCGTCCCTTGTGTATTGGTAAGTTAAATGATGGTTATGTCATTTCTTCTGAATCCTGTGCCCTTGATACTGTTGGAGCAGAGTTTATCAGAGATGTGGAACCTGGTGAAATGGTTGTCATTGATGATAAAGGTCTGCGATCTCAACAATTCGGAAAGATTCGTGGGCAAGCATTGTGTGTATTTGAATATATTTACTTTGCACGTCCTGACAGTGTAATTGATGGACAAAGTGTGTACCAAGCTAGATTTGAAATGGGTAGAGAATTGGCGCGTCAGAGTGGCCTTAAGGCCGATATCGTTATTTCTGTGCCTGACTCTGGTACGACTGCTGCCCTTGGCTTTAGTCATGAATCTGGAATTCTTTTTGCCGAAGGATTGATAAAGAATCGATATATCGGTCGTACTTTTATTCAACCGGATCAAAAATCCCGAGATTTGAGTGTAAAAATCAAATTAAATGCAGTAAGATCGGTTGTTCAAGGGAAATCCGTTATTATGGTCGATGACTCTATTGTACGGGGTACTACAAGTGGGAAGATTGTGCGCATGATTCGTGAAGCAGGGGCTACTGCTGTTCATATGTGTGTCAGTTCCCCGCCAATTATGTATCCTTGCTATTACGGAATTGATACCTCTGTGCGTAAAGAATTGATTGCTGCTTCTAAAATGGTAGAGGAAATCAGAGAATTTATCGGCGCTGATTCTTTGCATTATTTATCAATGGAAGGATTGTCGAATTCTCTTAGCCAGGTAAAATATAAAGAAATGTGCTATGCCTGCTTTAACTCAAAGTATCCAGGCGATATGCCTTGTGAACAACCTTGTGGCGGCAGCAAATACGTTTTTGAGGAGGGCCATGTATGAGCCAATTAACCTATCGTGATGCTGGCGTGGACATAGATGCTGGTAATAAAGCTGTTGATTTAATGAAGAAACATGTGAGATCTACCTATCGTCCTGAAGTATTAGGTGATATTGGTGGCTTTGGTGGCTTGTTTGCTCTTGATGTGGCGAAATATCGCCAACCAGTGTTAGTATCAGGCACAGATGGTGTAGGAACGAAACTCTGTATTGCGTTTATGGCTGATAAGCATGACACGATTGGTCAAGATGCAGTTGCTATGTGTGTTAATGATATTTTGGTGCAGGGTGCTGAGCCATTATTCTTTTTAGATTATTTAGCAGTTGGTAAGTTATCACCCGAACAAGTAGCAGCCATAGTAAGTGGGATAGCAGGAGCTTGTCTAGAATCCGGTTGTTCCTTGATTGGTGGAGAAACTGCGGAAATGGCAAGTTTCTATAAAAATGGTGAATATGATATTGGCGGTTTTGCCGTAGGAGTTGCAGAACGATCTAAGCTAATTACGGGACAAAACATTAAGCCAGGAGATGCTTTGATTGGTCTTCCTTCCAGTGGATTACATTCCAATGGTTATTCCTTAGTACGAAAAATTTGCTTTGATGTAAAGAAAATGGATATGAATGAACAAATTCCTGAGCTTTCAAAAACCTTAGGCGAAGAATTACTAATTCCAACTAAATTATATCCTAAAGCCTGTCTGCCGTTAGTTGAAAAATTCGATATACGTGGTATGGTGCACATTACGGGTGGCGGATTTTATGAGAATATTCCTCGTGTATTGCCAGAGGGCTGTGGAGTTGAAGTTGATACAGAATCTTGGCCTAAACCTCCTATCTTTTCCTTGTTACAGCAATGGGGTAATGTTGCTTGGCCCGAAATGTATCGAACCTTTAATATGGGAATCGGCATGATCCTTGTAGTTCCTCAATCTGAGGTGAAAAGTATCCAAGAAGATCTTACAGCAAGAGGTGAAACTAGTTATATCATTGGTCATGTAACGGATGGGCCTAAGGAGACTGTGCTGAAAGGTGGCATCTTTGGTGAGTGAAACCATATTGGGCATATTGGCTTCTGGACGGGGCAGTAATATGCAAGCCATTTGTAACAGTATAGATGCTGGCAAGCTTCACGCAAAAGTAGGTTTAGTGATTAGTGATAAGGCCAATGCTAAAGTGCTGGAGCATGCAATGGCGAAAGGAATTCCTTGTATTTGTATTGAACGTAAGAATTTTGCCTCAAAGCAAGATTTTGAGGCCGCCATTGCAAAAGAGCTTACCTTATATAATGTCAAATTAGTAGTTTTAGCTGGTTTTATGCGAATTTTAAGTTCTTTTTTTGTAAATTTATTTCCTGGTAGCATTATGAATATCCATCCGTCCTTATTGCCAGCGTTTCCTGGCTTGGATGCTCATGAACAAGCTCTTGCTTATGGTGCAAAAGTTTCTGGCTGCACCATCCATTTTGTGGATGAAGGCATGGATACGGGGCCAATTATTATGCAACAGGCTGTACCAATTCTTGTGGATGATACAGTTGATAGCTTAGCTCAGCGTATACTCGCGGTAGAACATGAATTATACCCTCAGGCAATTGGCCTGTATTGTGATCAACGTCTTTCAATAGAAGGACGGAATGTGAAAATTATATAGTTACAAGTGAGGAATAAATATGAATATCAAACGTGCTTTGATTAGCGTTTCTGATAAAACTGGGCTTGTTGAATTTGCCCAGCAATTACATAAATATGGTGTAGAAATTATTTCAACTGGCGGTACTATGAAAACGCTGAAGGAGGCAGGTATACCTGTTCGTTATGTCAGCGAAGTAACTGGTTTTCCAGAAATTATGGATGGGCGAGTAAAAACCCTAAATCCTTATATTCATGGTGGCATTTTGGCTGTTCGTGATAATATTGCTCATTTAGAAGCGATGGAAAAACATCAGATTCCTGCGATAGATATGGTAGTTGTCAATTTGTATCCTTTTCGTCAGACGATAGAGCGTCCTGACGTTTCGCTAGAAGATGCAGTAGAGAATATTGACATTGGTGGACCGGCTATGATTCGGGCTGCTTCAAAGAATTTTCAGTATGTAACAGTTGTAGTAAATCCAGCACGCTATAATGATATTTTAGATCAATTGGCCAAAGAAGGCGATATTCTGCCCTCCTATCGTATGGCGCTGGCGAAAGAAGCGTTTCATCATACTGCAGAATATGATGCTTGTATTGCTAATTATTTGGCTGGTCAGTTGGGAGAGGGAACCTTCGCCGATACGGTCCATGTTGTCTATGAGAAAGTACAACCTTTACGTTACGGAGAAAATCCGCAACAACAGGCAGCTTTTTATCGGGAAAAAAATGCTACAGGTGTGGGTGTAGCAAATGCTCGCCAACTGCATGGTAAGGAATTATCTTTTAATAACATTGTAGATGTAGAGGCTGCTTATCATATTGTGGCTGAGTTTGATAAGCCAGCGGCTGTTATTATAAAACATACAAATCCTTGTGGTACAGGAATTGGGGTTGATTTGGCTGAAGCGTATGCAAAAGCATATCAAGCGGATCCTGTGTCTGCTTTTGGTGGGATTATTGGGCTGAATCGTGAAGTAGATGTTGCAACTGCCGTACAAATTGGCAAGTTATTTGCCGAAGCCATTATTGCGCCAGGATATACCCAAGATGCGTTAGATATTTTAACAAAAAAGCAAAACATTCGTCTCTTGGTTGCTGAAAAGATGCAACCCGGTTGTAAACAGGTTGACATTAAAACTGTTTCTGGCGGTATGCTGATTCAAGAAAAAGATACAGCTCTTGAAACCTTTCATGATATGAAGGTTGTCACAAAACGTCAACTAAGTAATACAGAATGGGAACAATTGCTTTTTGCTTGGAAGGTCGTAAAACACGTGAAATCCAATGCAATTGTAATAGCAGATGATAACCAAACCTTAGGCGTTGGTGCAGGACAAATGAATCGGGTAGGAGCAGCTGCGATTGCGTTAGAACAAGCTGGTGATAAGGCGCAAGGTGCTGTAATGGCTTCCGATGCATTTTTACCATTTCGTGATACAGTAGATACTGCAGCAAAGGCTGGAATTAAGGCGATTATTCAACCTGGAGGTTCTGTGCGAGATGCAGAGTCTATTGAAGCGGCAGATGAGCATGGTATTGCTATGGTATTTACAGGTGTCAGACATTTTAAACATTGATAAAATTATAGGGCAGTTTCCAACTGCCCAGTAGAAGGGATATAGCTATGAATCTTTTGGTTATCGGTAGTGGTGGACGGGAGCATGCACTAGTCTCCAAATTAAAAGAAAACAATAAAGTGGAAAAAATATACTGCATTCCTGGTAATCCAGGGATTGCTGAGCTTGCTGAATGTGTTGAGATAGATAGTATGGATAATAACGCTCTCACAGCATTTGCTGCTGCTCACAACATTAGTCTTACAGTAGTGGGTCCTGAAATGCCTTTATCTAATGGTGTTGTAGATGCCTTTAGGGCAAAAGGGCTTACGTGTTTCGGGCCTACCCAAGCTGCTGCTCGTATTGAAAGTTCAAAAACCTTTGCCAAGGAGTTAATGGAAAAGTATGATATTCCTACTGCTAAATTTGCGGTATTTAATCATGCAGATGCAGCCAAGGACTATCTAAAAATTCAAGGTGCACCTGTAGTAGTCAAAGCAGATGGCTTAGCGGCAGGTAAAGGTGTAGTGGTAGCTATGACGCTAGAGGAAGCTTTAGCGGCAGTTGATATGATTATGAGTGACGGAGTTTTTGGTCAGGCAGGCAGCCAAGTCGTAATTGAGGAATTTTTAGTAGGTGAGGAAGCATCAATCTTGGCCTTCACTGATGGGAAAACCATTATTCCTATGGTAGCTGCGCAAGATCATAAACGGGTATATGACAACGATCAAGGACCGAATACAGGAGGAATGGGGGCTTATGCGCCTGCTCCAGTGATTACCCCAGCCATTCGTGAACAAGTTCTCAAAGAAATTTTGGAGCCAACGATTAAGGCTATGGAAAGGGAAGGATGTCCCTACTCCGGGTGCTTATATTTAGGATTAATCATGACTGATGATGGTCCAAAGGTCATTGAATTTAATGCTCGTTTTGGTGATCCAGAAACGCAAGTTGTGTTACCCTTATTAAAGAGTGATTTGGTGACTGTCATGGAAGCTTGTATAAATGGGACATTAACTGATACCGCAGTAGAGTGGAAAGAGGAAGCGGCTGTGTGTATCGTATTGGCAGCAGGGGGATATCCGGCAGAATATCGTAAGGGTGATAGCATTCACGGTATTGAGGAAGCACAAAGGCAAGGTGCTTATGTGTTTCACGCTGGCACTGTAAGTCAAAATGGCCAAGTGGTGACAAATGGTGGACGTGTTCTGGGAGTAACTGCTACATCGAAAGATATTCTACAAGCGGTAGAGAAGGCTTACAAGGCTGTAGAAAAAATAAAATTTAATGGCATGCATTATCGCAGTGATATTGCTCATCGGGCAATAAAAAGGTAGATAGGGATTTTCCCTATCTACCTTTTTATTATGGAAACAAATTATAAGCTGCAAAGAAGTGAGGAAAAAATAATTTAACCACAGAGGCACAGAGTGCGCAGAGGGCTATATTATCAAGACCTATTTATCTTCTCTCTGTGATCTCTGCATCTCTGCGGTTAAAAAGATCTATAAATTATATTGTAATATCCATATTGAGTGCCAGGATTTTACATTTTAAAAACGAATATAGAATGTATTATGAATGATTAACTCTTCTTATTCTGGGATCCGTAAAGACATCAGCTTCGTCTGTTGAACGGGTAGAGAATTCTGAGATGACTGCACCTAGTTTGCCTGCTTGGAACCAATGCAAAGTATCAGGATACAATGTATATTGCTCTCCAGGGGTTAGGAGTATTTCTTTCCATACGGTATAGTACTGCTGGGATCCCCTTGGGGGCTTACAAAAAGGATGTTCTGTTTTTTCTCCTTCTACATAGAGATAGACCGTGCCATATCTACAGCGAAAAGTTTCTTCCTTGCCTGCTATATCGTTGATTGTTGGATGCTTATGCTCAGGACAAGTCTGGTGAGGCATGAGAACCATTTCTTTGGCGCACACTCTTTCCGTATTGATATAAGTTAGTAATTGTAAACCTGTATTCTGTAGATCTTGCAAACCGAAATCTGCTATTTCAATACGAGCTTCTTCTTCCTTCGTAATAGCAATACCAGCTTGGCTGTAATAGGTAAGAACTTCTTTTAAAACCTGTTCTTTTTCTTGTTTATGGCTCATTCTGAGGCCTCCTATCCTCAATAAAGGATATTATTTCATCTATGTTTTTAATACCACTCGATGCACCTACTGCCATAACACAATGGGCACCTACTGCATTGGCGAACTGACCACAACGCCTTAAATCCCAATTGTGTATAAGTCCTGTTATAAACCCAGCAACAAAGGAATCTCCAGCCCCATTTGTATCGACAGCATGCACCTTAAAGGCTGGTAGGTAGTGCTCTTCCTGCTCATTTTTTATAAAGCATCCTTTAGAGCCGCACTTAATAACTACATTCTTAGTTCCGGCATCTAAAAATATTTTCGCCATTTCCTCTACGGTATTTTTTCCAGTGAGCATCTGTGCTTCCTCTAAGCTAGGAATGAACAAATCAAGATGGGGAAGGCAGGGGCCAATCACATTCATCCATCTGCCAGTTGGATCCCATGCCGTATCAAGTATAGTATACTTACCAATGTTCTGTGCTTTTTGCAATAATCTAGCAGTCGGCAATCCATCCAAAGCAGGCAGTAGTAAAGAGCCAGCAATAAACAAAAATTTGCAGTTTTCAATGGGGGTAAAATTGATATCTTCTTCTATAAAAATGCCATTTGCGCCGCTATAGTAAAGAAAACTTCTTTCTCCGTCAAGATCGGAAAGCACAATAGAGGTAGAGGTACCTACCTTTGTCGTACTTTTTAAACCGTCGATGTTCACATTTTCAGATTTTAATTGGTTACTGACGAAAGAACCAAGGCCATCTTCACCGATGAGACCGATTACTCCTACATCTTCACCTAGCCTTGCTAAAGCAATGGCTGTATTTGTTGCACACCCGCCAGTATGAAGTTCCATTTTATCAACGCTGATAAGTTTACCTTTTGCCGGAAAATGGGTTACTGGTTTTGCAATGAGATCTGCAACTAGAATGCCGAGACAGATAACTTTGCTCATCATGTACCTCCTGATAGGAATCGTTGATACGAATTACGCTTTTCCATCACTCATAAAAGTTTGCATATGTTCTTTTACTGTTTCGTAAGTACCTTCAATTGCAAAATCCATAATTGAAAAATAAGCAGGCCTGCTATTAGCATCACAATAGGTTTTTATTTTCTCGCTAGAAGATAACTGAAGGGCAGTACCGACATTGATTTTGCGGATGCCATTTTTGATACAAGTTCTAAAGTCCATAGGACTTATTCCAGATCCACCATGTAGTACAAGGGGTACTTCTGTGGATTCTCTTAAAGCTTTTAGCCTATCAAATCGTAGCAAAGGCTCTTCAATATATTGTCCATGAAGGTTACCGATCGATACCGCTAGAGCATCTACTAAAGTACGATTGGTAAAAGTTATGGCTTCTGCTACATCAGTGAGATGATGGTCTACGCTCTTATTGCCGTCCTCCGCTCCACCAACTTGCCCGAGTTCCGCTTCAACAGTTATGTCAAAGGAGCGTCCTAGCTTTACGATTTCTTTAGTTAAGCGAATATTATCCTCTAGTGAATAACTTGCACCATCAAACATAATAGAGCTAAAACCATTCTTAATGGCACAAGAGATGCTTTCAAAGGAGGTACCATGATCAAAGTGTACCGCAACTGGCACATCTGCCTTATAGGCTGCTTCAATCATTATAGGCGCCATATATTCAAGGGGGGCGTGAGGGAGGTGAACTTCTGCCAATTGCAGTATAACAGGGGATCTGAGGTCTTCAGCAGCTTTAATAACGCCTCGTATTGTCTCCAAGTTGACCACATTAAAAGCACCAACAGCATAACCTTTCTTTTTCGCATCGCCAAGAAGTGGCTTTAACGTTGTTAATGACATGTTTTTTCCTCCTCATTAAAATCGATAAGAAAAATAAATATTGCCTAAAGAAGACTATAGAAGATAGTATAAGATCTAGATAGATATAAATCATCTGTACTATGTCACAAGTAGTAAGTTACAAATGTCATTAACTGAATATTCAAAAATAATGTTGTATGCTGTAGATTTATGTTTCGTCCCAGCATGGATAGTCAGTGAATAGGGGATAAAAAAATGAATCACAAGAATCTCTATATACTAAGAATGATGATGTTTTTTGTAAATTTTATTATTATCTTATTTATGTCAATTATTATTTATGAAACGACGGAACTGATTTGTGAAAATTATATGGCAAGGGAATTCTTGGAAAAGATAAAATACATCCCCACTACACCTTGGAAAGTGCCTCTATTTTCCATATCTCTTCTTACTATATTTATGATAGGGGTTGGAATACGGGAAAAGTTTGGTGAGTATGTCAAACCAGTGCTTTATCTATTTTCCATAGTAGATATACTGCTTTGCATTGCGATTATGTATTATCTAAATATGAGCTATAAGGGAGTGGTACTACTTTCCATTGTCAATATTATCGTTTATATCGAAGGAAATAAGAAAAAGTACTTATTTCTTATTTCAACAGTACTTGTTTATATGCTGTTTGATTATGATATTTTTTCGATTCGGTTTAACTTGTTTTCCCTTAACGACTACATACAACATTATACATTTTCTCAGCGTCTTTATATTTTTGGTATTCGCAATATGTTGTTTTCAATAAATGAAGTATTATTTATCCTCTTTATGATTTTAGTCATTCAGAATCAAGTAGACGAAAAGAAAAAAATTAAAGAATTATATGATGAGTTGTATCAAACAGCGGAAGAATCAAAAATAGTTAACATTCAATTGCAGGAGTATAGTAGAAAATCAGAGGACATGGTGAAGACTAAGGAACGCAATCGTCTGGCTAGAGAAATTCACGATACAATAGGTCATACTCTCACAGGTATCGCTACAGGACTTGAGGCCTGCATTGAAATTATAGATTGGGATGTAAAAAAGACGAAAAGCCAGATGATCAAAATATCGGAACTTTCAAAAGAGGGGCTGTTGGAAGTAAGACGCTCCGTAAGTGAATTAAGGCCAGATGCAACTGAAAGGTTATCCCTTATCCCCGCAATCCAAAAGCTTGCCGACAATATTACGGAATGTACAAAAACCAAAGTTAATTTGAGTATAGTTGGAGCGGTTAGAAAACTTTGGATCGAAGAAGAGGAAACGGCCTATCGCTTTATTCAGGAGGGCATCACTAATGCGGTGCGTCATGGAAAAGCAAAGGAAATTAATATTAGTTTTCAATTTAATCATAATACGATAAAAATTGAAATTATTGATGACGGGATTGGTTGTGCCGTAATTGAAGAGGGGTTTGGTTTGAGTCACATTAGAGAAATGGTTGGACTTTTAAATGGGAAAACAAATTTTTTTAGTCAAATAGGTACAGGCTTTACTATGTATGCTGAATTGCCTATAAGGTGGAGGTGAAAGTATGATAAAAGTTTTAATTGTTGAAGATCAGGAAATTATAAGGCAGAGTCTTGAAATCATGCTACATAACAAAGCTGGCATCGAAATTGTTGGAACAGCAGAAAATGGCAAAGAAGTATTAAAACTGGTTAAGAAGCTTTTGCCGGATGTAATCTTAATGGATATTCGTATGCCAGAAATGGATGGAGTACAATGCATTGAGATTGTAAAAGAAGCCTTTCCCAAAACCAAAATAATCGTTTTAACTACCTTTGATGATGATGAGTATGTATTTAATGCCTTAAAAAATGGTGCAAGCGGGTATTTACTAAAAGGAATTTCAGTAAAGGAACTGGTAGAGGCTATTAAAATCGTCTATGGTGGCGGTGCATTAATTAATCCTAATATAGCAGTAAAGGTTTTTAAGTTTTTTTCTCAGATGGCACATGCAGATTATATAGTAAGTGTGGCGAAAGATGCCATCAAAGATTTAAGCAAAAATGAAATGAAAATTATACAGTTTATTGGGATGGGTATGTCCAATAAGGAAATAACAGAAAAACTAAAATTCAGTGAGGGAACGATAAGGAATTATATAAGTAGTATTTTAAGTAAACTTAGCTTACGTGATAGAACACAGATTGCTATCTATGCGGTGCAATCAGGTTTAACTATAAAAGAAGTGAATGATTAGCATGAGAATACAGTTACGAAATGTAAGAAAAAAAAGCGTAGTCTTGACCTTTTTTGTTTTATTATTTCTTACCGCCTTAAGCTTTCAAATCTATCAGCTAAATCAACCTGTTGTTCTTGAAATTGGTGTGTTTGCGGGAAGCTACTGGGATGTTCCCATTCAAGACAGTAATAAATTTTTTGATGAGGCTATTGCCGAATTTGAAAAAGAGAATCCAGGAGTAAAAGTCAAATACAGAAGCGGAACTCTAAAACGAAATTATTCGGAATGGTTATCACAAAAGATTATAAAAGGCAATGAGCCAGATATTTTCTGCATTCTCCCTAAGGATTTTAATACCTTTGTGTCCATCGGAATTTTAAGAGATCTAGATAAAGACATCACTCGTGACCCCCAATTTGATACAAACAAATTGTATGCAAATGCAATCCAATCTGGGCAATTTCAAGGACATCAATATGCACTACCAAGCGAAATAGCTCCCGCTTTGATGTTTGTCAATAAGACTCTTCTCACCAAAGAAGGAATTAGTATACCAAAGGGAGATTGGACCTGGGATGATTTTTATGATATATGCAAAAAAGTGACTAAGGATACAGATGGAGATGGGCAAATTGACCAATTTGGTACATTTGGCTTTGGCTGGCAGGACGCTGTCTATACAAACGGACAAAGGCTTTTTGCACCCGATGGTAGTGCCGCTTATTTCGATAATCCTGGGGTTTTAGAAGCGGTGGAATTTGTAATGAAACTCAATAGTTTACATCCTAATGCTAGAGTTACATCCAATGATTTTGATGCGGGTAGGGTAGCCTTTCGGCCCTTTTTATTCTCTACCTATAAAGCATATAAGCCATATCCTTATCGCGTGAAAAAATATGGTCAATTTGAGTGGGAATGTATAAAGCTACCGAAAGGTCCGAGAGGGAAGAATGTTTCTGAACTACATAGTTTACTGATGGGGATCAGTTCTCGGACAAGACATGAAAAGGAAGCTTGGGAATTTTTGAAATTTTTAGTGTACAAAGAAAGCACCCAAACCAATGTACTAAAATATTCTTATGGTATCCCTGTATTACGCTACATTACAGAATCAGAGTTTGGTGAGCGTGTTTTTTCAGCAGTTAGCCCAGAAGAAACATTTATAAATAAATCCCTGCTAAGTGAAGTAATTGAACAGTCAATTGTTACACCAAAATTCCAAAAATACGAAGAAGCAGTTACAATGGCGGATAAAGAGATTTTTCAAGCAGTTACGATGGAGGTGGATGCAGGTAAAGCACTAGATGAGTTAAATAAGGATGTAAACAACTTTTTGAAAAATAATTAAAATAAGTAAATAAAATCTATCAGAATATTCGGTTATATTTGTCATTGCCTAGTGACAAATATAACCGAATAGTTATGACAGAAGACATATGATTTTAGTTCACAATAAATTTATAATAGGCTTGTAAATATAAATCAATAGGTGGAGGGTTAGTATGAAAAAAGTATTGTCAATGGTATTGGCCCTGGTTTTTTGTATAGGCTTACTTGCAGGGTGCTCTAAGTCTGTTGATCAGCCAAAGGCAACTGAGACTGCGAAGAAATACAAGTTTGGATATACTTGTATGACAATGAACAACCCCTTCTTTATTACTCTTGAAAAATCAATCCGAGAAGCAGTGGAAAAGGATGGCGGTACTCTTATTACTCTAGACCCTCAGCTGGATACACAAAAACAAATTGCACAAGTTGAGGACATGATTGCCCAGAAAGTAGATCTTATTTTCTTAAATCCCGTTGACTGGAAAGGAATTAAACCGGCACTGGATGCGGCTAAGAAGGCAAATATTCCTGTAGTTAATTTTGATGCCCAAGTATTTGACAAAGAGTTAGTCAATTCTATTGTGGTATCTGATAATTTTAACGCTGGTAAAGTTTGTGGCGAGGATCTTGTAAAAATGATGCCAAATGGCGGAAAAATTGCGGTTATTGATTCACCAACTATGAAATCTGTTATTGATCGAATTGATGGTTTCTTTGCCGGCCTTGGCGACAAAAAAGATAAGTTTACTGTAGTTGCTCAACAAGATGGAAAAGGACAGCTGGAGATATCCATGCCAATAGCAGAAGCTATGCTTCAAGCCAATCCTGATGTGAAAGCATTTATGGGAGGAAATGACCCAACAGCTCTTGGTATTATCGCTGCTCTTAAAACTGCAAATAAAAAAGGCATATTAGTTTATGGTGTTGATGGTGCGCCTGAATCGAAAGCAGCTATTAAAGATGGTGATATGACAGGAACTGGTGCTCAATCTCCAATTAACATTGGTAAGGAATCTTATAAAATAGGCATGCAAATTCTTAAAGGTGAGAAGTATGAAAAGAATGTACCTGTTAAGACAGAACTTATTAATAAGGATAATGTAGATAAATTTGGTATTAAGAATTGGCAATAATTCTTACATAGGTTAGTTAGCAGTCAGAAAGTTTTATCTGGGATAACCAAATAAAACTTTCTGACATTCTTATTATCGGCAAAAAAAAATCGAAATGTAGTTGTTGAATCAGTGCAAGAGTGATTACGAAAAGCAAAGTAGGTGAAGTGATGAGTAAAGTTGTTCTTGAAATGAAGAATATTCACAAGCGCTTTCCGGGGGTGTATGCATTAAAGGATGTAAATTTCGCATTAGAGGCTGGAGAGGTACACGGAGTATTAGGAGAAAACGGCGCAGGTAAATCTACACTGATGAAGGTGCTTGGAGGTATATATAATGTAGACGAGGGTGAAATATACATTGATGGGCAAGGGGTAAAAATTCACGATGTACTCGACTCGCAAAACGCAGGTGTAAGTATTATTCATCAAGAGTTGGTATTAGTACCCCACATGTCAGTTGCTGAAAATATTTTTTCTGGCCGAGAACCGACAGGAAAGTTTGGTTTTATTAAACAGGACATCATGCTCCAAGAGGCACAAAAATTGTTAGATTTTTTTAATCTGGGAATTGATGCTTCTCAGCTAGTGTATAAGCTAAATATAGCAGAGCAGCAAATGGTAGAAGTTGCGCGGGCTATTTCTTTTAATTCTAAGATACTTGTCATGGATGAACCGACCTCGTCACTAACAGAAAAAGAAGTGGGATTCCTTTTTGAAACAATAGCAAATTTAAAATCCCAAGGGGTAGGAATTATTTATATCTCTCATAGAATGTCGGAACTTTTCAGGATTACTGATCGAATTACAGTGATGCGTGATGGACAATATATTGGCACGAAGGTAACAAAGGAAACAAATGTAAATGAGCTAATTTCAATGATGGTTGGCCGCGAGCTTACTAGTTATTATCATAAAATAGCCCATGAGCTTGGAGAGAATGCTCTTGAAGTAAGGAATCTGTCGAGGAAAGGTGTGTTTAGCGATATTAACTTTGAGATAAAAAAAGGTGAAATATTAGGCTTTTCGGGCCTTGTTGGCGCAGGACGTTCGGAAATTATGAAATCAATATTTGGTCTTGACCCTATAGATTCTGGTGAAGTTTACATACATGGCAAAAAGGTAGTGATACAATCGCCGAGTGATGCCATGGATCTAGGGATTGCCCTTGTTCCAGAAAATCGCAAGGATGAAGGACTAATACTAAAGGGAAGCGTAGGCTACAATATGACTCTGCGAGTCTTAGATGAATTTATAAAAGGTATTAGTGTAAATACAAGAAAAGAAGAGGAAATTATCAATACCTATGTAGAAAAACTCGGAATTAAATCGGCTAGTTCATCCCAATTAGTCAGCAATCTCAGCGGTGGAAATCAACAAAAGGTGGTTATTGCCAAATCCTTAGCCGCCAAGCCTCAAATATTAATACTCGACGAACCGACTAGAGGGGTAGATGTTGGTGCCAAAGCGGAGATTTATGCAATTATGAACCGTCTTGCACAAGAAGGAGTATCTATTATTATGATATCTTCAGAGTTGCCGGAAGTTATTAATATGAGTGATCGAGTTATCGTTATTCACAATGGCAGTATAGCAGGAATACTAAATCGAGATGAATTCTCACAAGAGAAAATAATGCATATGGCAACAGGAGGTTTGTAATTATGATGAAAGTGGTTACGAATAGTAAAACAAATCTTTTTGAGAAAATAAGCGTAGATATTTTACAATTTATGAAAGAAAATTTTGGTATACTAATCGGTTTTGTGGCTTTATGTGTAGCATTATCGATTATTTCTCCAGCTTTTCTAACAGAAGCAAATATTCTTAATATTTTACGGCAAGTATCAACAAACGCAAATCTTGCTTTAGGCATGACCCTTGTTATTATTATATGTGGTATTGATCTTTCCGTAGGTTCGATTGTTGCTTTATCAGGAACGGTGACAGGTGGATTAATTGCCTTTAGTGGTGTGCCGATCTCCATAGCAGTTTTGATAGGAATTTTAGTAGGGACGCTCGCTGGCGCGTTTAATGGTGTGGTGGTAGCTTATACAGGTATACCTTCTTTTATCGTGACACTTGCAATGCTCAATATAGCCCGGGGTGCTGCTTATGTGTATACAGGCGGACAACCAATTCGAGTAATGAATGAAGGGTTTAATGTAATTGGCGCAGGATATTTAGGACCAATTCCCTTACCTGTGATTTATTCTTTTATATTTTTAATCATTACTTTCATTATTCTCAATAAGACAAAGTTGGGCAGGCATATTTACGCAGTTGGTGGTAATAAGGAAGCTGCTCGATTTACTGGTATTAAAATCAAAAAGGTAGAAATTTTTGTTTACACATTCTCAGGTTTTTTAGCTGCTTTTTCTGGTGTTGTATTAGCAGCTCGTATGTTTTCTGGGCAGCCGACAGTCGGCAATGGATTTGAGCTGGATGCAATTGCAGCTGTTGTTCTTGGCGGCACGAGTATGACGGGCGGGATTGGTAAGATTGGTGGCACTTTAATTGGTGTGCTAGTCATTGGTGTACTAAATAATGGACTCAATCTCCTAAATATTAATTCATTTTGGCAACTCATTATTAAGGGAATTGTTATTTTAGCCGCCGTCTATGTAGATATGATGAAAAAGAGAAAAGAAGCAAGGGCGTAACGAAAAAAACACAGACTAAGGGGGGGATTTTATGTTTGATGTAGTAGCTCTAGGTGAACTGCTAATTGATTTTACACCTGCAGCTCTTTCCGTTGATGGGAAGCTGCAGTTTCAATAAAATCCAGGGGGGGCGCCTGCTAATGTACTAGCAGCTCTGACAAAGTTAGGGGGAAAGTCAGCATTTATCGGTATGGTAGGACAAGATCAATTTGGATTGTTTCTAAAAGATGTTCTTGTCCAAAACAATATTAATGTAACGGGTCTAAAGGTTTCCTCTCGAGCACATACTACCCTGGCTTTTGTACATTTAGATTCTAGCGGCGACAGATCTTTTAGTTTTTATCGTAACCCAGGAGCGGATATGCTATTGGATAGTCAAGATGTGGACTATGAGGTCATTGCCAAAACAAAAATCTTTCATTTTGGATCCCTGTCTATGACGGATGAACCCGTTCGAAGTGCGACCTTAGCAGCAGTCCAATTTGCTAGAGAAAAGAAACTCATTATTTCTTATGACCCTAATTTTCGTCCTCCTTTATGGGCAAGTACCAAGGAGGCCATAAAACATATGAAAGTTGGTTTATCCTATGCAGATATTGTGAAAATATCTGATGATGAATTAAAGATGATAACTGGAAAAGATGACATAGTGGAAGGAGCATCGACTCTCTACCAAGCAGGCAACAAAATTGTATTGGTCACATTAGGAGCAGAAGGCTGTTATTATCAATACCCAGGGGGGCAAGGAAGGCTTTTGGCCTATCCTGTAAAACCGGTTGATACAACAGGGGCTGGTGATGCATTTCTAGGGGCTTTTTTGTATCAGCTAGGGAATCGTAGTTTAACAGAAATTATATCTTTGCCGCAAAAAGAATTTGAGGGTATGATTGATTTTGCGAACGCTGCTGGTGGTTTAACGACAACTAAAACAGGAGCCATTCCAGCATTACCTTCTTTAAGAGAAATTAGTGAACTTTGTCAAGGAATATAAGTTACCAATAAAAGTAAGAACGGAGCTATTGCTAACTATATCAAATTGTGATATAGTTAGTTTTAATTTAATATATTAACTCTTATCAAGAGTGGTCGAGGGACTGGCCCGATGACACCCAGCAACCGGCAGCAATGCAGTGGTGCTAATTCCAGCAGGATTTATCCTGACAGATGAGAGAGGGCTAAAATGTTATTTAAGTCCCTTTCATTATGAAAAGGGTTTTAAATAACATTTTTTTTTAGAGGGAGGAGAATTAAATGGCACATGTTAATTATGCTGCTTATATAGCAACCGAAAATAAAACAAATGATTCATCATCATCAGTGAAGGAAAAGGGAAGCATTACCCAAGGAAGTGATGAAATTATTATTAGGATTAAGAATGGTTCTGTAATTAGTTTTGTTAAGAATGTCCATTTCTCTGCTCTAGAAGGTTTAAATGGTGATGGAATTTAAACCTTCTAGTGGAGTAAAAGGTTGAAAATTATTGGCAGATATGTGGCATCATGGTATATTAGGAGTAATGAAAAACTTCACTTCTAAAGTAATGGTATGAAAAGGAGAATAACTGTGGAAAGTGTCACCAAGAAACTAGAAGAACTAGATAAATTACTTAGTGGATTAGGAAGAATTGTAGTAGCCTTTTCTGGAGGTGTGGATAGTAGTTTCTTAGCAGCGGCAGCAGCAAGGGCTGTAAAAGGAGAGGCAATAGCTATTACCGCTTTTTCTGAAACCCTACCAGAAAGTGAAAAGGATGAAGCCATCTTAATTGCAAAGAAAATTGGTATTCAGCATATACTTTTAAATATTAGTGAATTAAACAGCCCTGATTTTGTTGCAAATGACAAAAATCGTTGTTACTATTGCAAGCAGGAAAGGTTTTCAGTATTAGTGGACTGGGCTAAGAAAAACAATTATAATTGGGTACTTGATGGATCTAATGTGGATGATTTATCAGATTATCGTCCAGGAATTAAGGCTGTTGAAGAATTAGAATATGTAAGAAGCCCATTAATTGAAGTCGGATTAACAAAGGCAGAAATTAGAGAGGCATCTAAGGAATGGGATTTACCGACCTGGAATAAACCAAGTGCGGCTTGTCTTTCTTCGCGGGTAGTTTATGGGCTCTCCATTACGGGAGAGAGACTTGGGCAAATAGAAAAAGCCGAAGCGTTAGTAAAAAGATTTTGCACAGGGCAAGTCAGGGTAAGGCACCATGGGGATATTGCTCGCATTGAGGTATCTCCTGAAAATATTAGTGCCATTAGTAATCCCAATATTGCTAACGTGATTGATAAAGGTCTTAAAGAATTAGGGTTTACCTATGTTACCCTTGACCTTGCTGGATACCGGACGGGTAGTATGAACGCTGCGATACTATAGGTTCAATTTAGATATGAAAAAGTAGGCAGGACTTGATTCCATGCCTACTTTTTAGTATATCAGAAGATGCATAACTTTCTTTAACTTCTTGTTTTAAGAAGAGTTCGCTGACGAATCCGAATTGATACGAAAAGTAAGCAAATAGTGATAGCTTAAGAATTTTAACTATATTTATTTAAAGTGTAGTTGATTGTTTTTGTATCTAATTTGTCAGAACTAATCCCTTGTCGCCTTTAGCGTAACATCTATTTTAAATGTTTGTGTGCCTCCACTAATCAAGCCATTAGGTTCTATCTCGCAAGCAGCAAAATAATCATAGTCTGTTACTTGTGCCGTACCCGTAATAACGTCACCTGGTATTACTCCCGGAATTGCTACGGGACCTGTAAACTCAAAAAGTTGTTGATGAAAGTGAACAATACCGCCGTAACATTCAACTAGTGAACCCCACCCATCTAAACATTTGAACTCATCTGTTTTTTCCTCAGATGCTTCGGAATCGCGATCCTTTTTACCTTCTTCGTTCTGCTCATCTTGGCTTTTTTTACCATGAGGATGTAGATAATAGAATGTATGTTCTACGGCTCCTTTAACTAGTACCTTATCATTGAATACAGTATAATCAGTAATCTCTGCAGTAAATAATTCGCGGATTATCTTTGACATCGGTGGTTTAATTTTAATATAAGTTTCACACAGTAACTGAGCTGTTCCATTACCGACAACTTGCCTTAACTCAGTGGGGTTTATGATTTCCATTTTAGAACCTCCTTATAAATTCCAATAGAGCTACTTCTTAGCTTATATGGAATTGTTATGTTATAGTATATTTTGCTGCTTGGTTGAATGTTACATATATCCTCATTACTTATTAGAATTTTTCTAAATACAATTATACATATATCTATACCCTTCTTTGTAGGAAAAGCCCTTGTCAGAGGTACTCTATGTAGGTATGGCTTCAAAAGTACCTACTATAATATTAAAAACCGCCCAAATAGTTCGAATTGATGCGACTATTTAGGTGGTTTTTATTTATCAAATCTATTCAAAAGATCTTCTGTAGCTAAAGTTTTTCACTTACTTTGATTGCTTTTCCAAACAGCCATCGGCGTCCACCACGCGATCTCGGAATGTATTTACACAGAATTTTCCAGATGTCTTCTACCATATCTCGCCGTGTCTTAATATAATGAATAAGCCCTTGCCGTTCGGGCTCATCTGGCAGCCATTCCTCAGGAATTTCCCGTACTATTGTTTCAATGTGTTCATCACTGAGTTCCGTCACTTTTTCCAAGTAGGGAAGGAAATCTTCTGGAGAAAGACGATCTCTGAGTAACAATCCATAGGAATAACGATAATAAACCCTTATTTTCGTAGCCAAGTGAGTAACCGACTCTAACGTCCATCTGCCAGACCCAAATAGGTGAGAATTATCAATGGCATATATTTTATAACCAGCTTCTTCCCGCCGTATTAGAAGGTTTTTCTTATTATTTGTTCGATCCGAGTTGTGAAATATATGGTCAAATAACATGACTCCAGCCATTTCAGCCACATTAACTGCTTTACTTAAATTATGCTTTCCTAGATATTGTGTATGTTCTAAATACTGAGAAGCAAAATGCCGTCCTGGGTTTACGCCTAATTCCATAAGTGATGGGCTTTCTTGTAGCATTTGCTCGTTAATCCCTATAATACCACTAGGCGGAAAGCACAGGTTCATGATTTCACCAAATTGTACCGCCAAAAATTCGCTTGCCAATACCCTGGAACCAAGCTGATTATTTTGGAATTTAACCACATAGATTTTTCCGTCATCAGCGCGAAAAAATTGGGGCGCTGTGACTCCCACCCCCACAGCGCCAAGATGTTCTGTGGCCATGAGCATGCTAGTAACCTCCTCTAATGATAGTCTAAAACAAAAAGACCCAGTAAGAAAGCTTACCCTGGGTCTTTCGCTATTTAGGATTTAGTTGCGCATCAGTTTTTACGACATGCGCAACCATTAGCGAATTTAAGCTCAGTCTTGTTAAAAGATAATGTTAGTCCTAGAACTGGAAGATGGTGTTTTTGAGATTCATCCCCGTTCTATCATTGGATTAACAAGGACAGCGATTGTTTCCAGAAACTGAAGTTATAGCTTCGAGATTAATTACGACTGTCCGGACGTCACTAGCTGAAATAGAAGAGCTGGCACCAGGAACAAAGATATCATCTACTGACAGTATTGCCAATTCATCTTCGACATCACCGAGCACTCCTGTAAACAAGAAACCTCCAAGGGTTGTTATTGCGACACAATCACCAACCATACGGCACAGGAAGCGGATTAATTCATGGCTTTCCTGACGTTCGGTGGATTCATCAACGGTAAGAGTACGCCCGCCCTTATTTCCTTTACCGCCGCCAGTATTACTGTTGGTGTTGTGACTGTTGGTGTTGTGACTGTTGGTGTTGTGACTGTTGGTGTTGTGACTGTTGGTGTTGTGACTGTTGGTGTTGTGACTGTTAGTGTTATTGCTACTGCTACTGCTACTGCTGCTGCTTCTTCCACCATCGATTGGATCTTCTACTATTCCAGTACCTTTGCCAACTATCTGCCATAGATCAATACGGGCGAACTCCACAAACCGAACTTCTCCTCCTGGAGAAAGAATTTCCACATCAGCTGAATCCGCTGTAATTGCTGGGGTAAGAAGGGCAATGCGGCAGTCATCGATTGCCTGCAAACGGCCGAAATAAGTAAAACCGTCAAAGCCAAATAATAGTACATCTGTGTTTAATTCGCGTTGCAATTCTCTGATGAGCCTTTCATTGCGAATCTCCGCAAAAATACTCATAATGTATATTCCTCCCTATTTAAGTTATAATAATAAACTTACTATACTGTATGATTACAGAGTTGATAGTGTTACTGTTTAGATCTGTTCTTCAAAAGAAAAAGGCCAATTATGTCTAGATCATGTAGTTTGGAAAAGTAATGATGAAATGTTATCTACAATTATTGCGGCAGTGATATCTCTACTTAAATGTGTACAAGGGCGATACTATTTTTCATAACCCAAGCATCACCGTAATCAGATTGTAGGGTCATGGCTTGACGATAAAACCACTCTTGATAGAAAATGTTTTCTACATCGCAAATAGCCTGTAGCATGAAATCCTGATTGATGGGTTGATCATTCATAATGCAGTACCCTAGGGCAAAGGAAATGGATGCTGCATAAGAAAAGGCCATTTTATAATAGGCGAGATGGGATAATTCAAAGAAGAAATGCTTACTTAGTACAAAATTCACCAAATAATTTTCTAGGACAACATCAATGGCGTGATTTTCGGTAATGAAATATTCATCTAGCTTTTTCTTATATTCCTCATGGCTTAAGGTCATAATTTTCGAACGCACCATTTCTAGTGATTTTCTAAATGGATAGGAGGTGTTTGATATGCGAGTCGGTGTGATACCGGGGGGCAAGGGGGGGCCATTTCTGGAGATATTTCTAGTCAAATATTTATTTATAGTGAAGCAAAGCTGCTCAAAATGTTTTTTTGTATTTGGCTCCATAATGAAACGCCGATTACCGTCCAGAGCCTCTTCTATGGTATGATTTAGGTACTCAGTCCTGTCACTATAAAAAGGATTGGTTAATGAAGCAACTACCTGCCCTAAAACAATTAATCGTTGGGTGAGGGAATACTCGCGATTTTGTAGCAGGCTTATAAAAATATCCTCTAAGTGATAATACTGTCTGCGAAAATCATCTTGGGGGACTGCTATTGGAGAATATTCTTCAAAGGTCTTTGGTGGGATAAAATAAAAATCGTCCTTTCGTTGGAGGTGGGGGGAAGAGTCAATTTCCTCAATAAAAATTTGCTGCTGGGCTAATGTACCTACTGCAGTTAGACAGGTTAATGATAATGAAAATTCTAGGCCTCGTGGTGAAGCAAATATACGTCTAGGGTAAATTTTGCATATATCGGCCATAAACTCGCTGCCAAATTCGAGCTGGATATTGCATAAGCTGTTATCGCTGAGAAATGGACACTTTCCATTAGCGAGAAACCGAATTCGCTGACCTTTATGTCGAAATAACATGGCTTGGTAAAACTCCTGTTGTCGACCTAATTTTTTAAAGGGCTCGAACATTGTATCAAATGATAAATCATCGATTTCGATGTTCCATTTGTTGGTACAGCAGGCGCCACATTGATTACATGAGAAAGCTTTGACATGGTTAGGAACTCGCAATATTGGAGGAACTTTTAGATTGGTCAAAATAGTCACTCCTTCATATGCCATCATATCTATTACTATATTCAAGATCTATTACTGATGTGAGAAAAGGTTTAACAGGTTATATGCTAAGTTGAGGGTAAAATAGGTGAAAAAAAGCCAGATTCCCGATGGGAGTCTGGCTTTTTCGTAAGGCAAAAAGGTTGATCAAATTTCAGTTTTAGTAGAGTTTAGTTATGTTAGGGATTATGAAGGAGAAGTTGTCTTTACTTTATTTTTTGACAATTTTCTTATCCAGGTATTAATTGGATGTTTTTGGAAGAATAAGAAGATGATAGGAATTATAATTAGGGTAAAGACTGTGGAACTTAATAAACCACCGATAAGAACCCAGGCCATACTTACCCTTGTTTCTGCCCCTTCTGTTATGGATAATGCAGTTGGCAACATCCCAACAACCATTGTGAGGGTTGTCATGAAAATTGGTTTTAATCTCGTTTTTCCTGCCTCAATAATAGCATCGAAAGCTCCCACTCCTCGATCCATTAATGTTAAGGTATAATCCAAAAGCAAAGTACCGTTTTTGGCAACCAAGCCATCCATAACCAATATACCGATGAGAGAATACAGATTTATCGTATTGTGGGTGATAACTAGAAATAGTAAAGATCCGATCATTCCTAATGGGAGAGAAAACATACGAATAAATGGAGTTAACAGGGATTCATAAAGAACTGCTAAAAGCATATATACCAGAATTAGAGATAGGGCTAATGCTTGGAACATTTGACCAAAGGTATCACTCATACTATTTGCTTGACCTGTGTAGCGGTAGCTTATATCAGGACCTAGCTCTTTCGAAGTGAGTTTCTTTGAAATTTCTTGTAATACTTCATTTAGAGGACGATCCGTTATATTAGCTTGTAAGGTAATGGATCGTTGTTTATCCACGCGTTGCAACATAACGGGTCCAGTTCCTTCTCGAAGATTAGCTACATCCCCTAAGGATATTTGATGATTACCAGCCATAATAGGCAGTGAACGAATATCGTTTATTGTAAAACCATCGCTCCCTTTGAGGCGAATTGTAATATCCGTATCTTGACCATCATTCGTTGGATCATTTGCGTAGGTACCAGCTTTTTGTCCGGCGATAGCGGCATTAAATACATTTGTCACCTCGGATACGGAGCTATTATAAAATTTTAGTCTGTCACGATCAACAGTAAGTTGTATTTCAGGCATACCTTCTGTATAGGAACTACGGATATCTTTAATGCCCTGTATTTGAGAAAGTATAGTTTGAGCTTGATAGGAAGCTTTGACTAAGTTATCCATATTGGCGCCAAGCAATTGAATTTGGATTGGTGCTCCACCACCGGCTCCGCCGCCACCACCGCCTGAAACGCCTGCCACTGAAGATTGAGATTCATTGACTCTGACGATAGCATTCGGTATATTTTGTTTTGCATAAGCACGGACAAGATCAGTAATTTGCCAAACCGTACGATTACGGTCTTTACGATCAACAAGTTGAACACTGAGAGAACCGTTATTGCTAGAGGGAGAACCCGTGCTAGAGAGATAATTGGTTACTTCAGGTATGGAGGATAGATATTGTTCTAGGTTTTTTATTACATTATCAGATTGACCAATATTTTGCCCAACAGGTAATTCGACAGAAATTCGAAAGCTGCCTTCATCGGTGCGGGGCATGTATTCAGAACCAATGACTCCAAGAGGAATCAAAGCGATAGTGGCTAAAAAAAGTACCAAGATAGCTGCAATGAGTTTTTTGCTGTGTCCTAAACTCCAGCGTAGGATACTTTCATATTTAGTAATTGCACTATGTTCCAAGCGATCCATAAAATCCCACACTGCACCCTTAGACTCAACGAGTCCATTTTTAAACAGGCGTGAGGCAAGCATTGGAGTAAGGGTAAAGGATACAAACATAGAGAACAAGGTAGCAAAGACAATAGTCAAGCCAAACTGGCGAAAGAATTGTCCCGTCATACCTGTCATAAATGCGATAGGCATAAATACAACAACATCGCAAAGTGTGATAGCAATTGCTGCCATACCAATCTCATTACGACCATCTTCAGCAGCTGTGGCAGCATCCTTTCCCATTGTTAAATGACGATGGATATTTTCCAATACAACGATAGAATCATCCACTAGGACGCCAATACAAAGTGACATACCCATTAGTGACATCATATTGAAACTAAAGCCTGCAATATACATGGCAAAAAACGTAGAGATCATAGATGTGGGAATGGCAATAATTACGGCAGCAGTAGAACGCCAGCCTCGTAAGAAAAGGAACAGGATCAGTCCTGTAGTAAACAAACCTTCTATAAGACTTCCCATCGTATTGTGCAGAGAATTAGCAACATATGTTGAGGCATCTGTAACAATCGTAAATGTATAGTCTGGATATTCAGTTCGTAATGTTTCTAATTGTTGTAAGGTAGATTTAACCGTATCAACAACACTGGCATCACTATTTTTATAAACTGATAATGAAATGGCATCAGAACCGTTTACACGACTATAGCGGCTAACTCGTACATCTTGTTCCTTAATAGTTGCAACATTTTGTAATAATATAGGAATGCCGTCGCCATTCGCAATTTGTAACTTGGCAATCTCATCGGGATTTTTATATTGGGCAAGTAGACGAACATCGCTTTGCGTTTTATCATTATATACAGTACCGGCAGGAAGTAGGGTATTTTCACTCTTTATTTTGCCAACAATTTGATTGATTGCTAAATTGTAAAAACGCAGCTTATTTTTATCAAGCTCAATGGCAACTTCTTTATCTCTGCCGCCATATAAGATAACTTCTGAAACTCCGTCGCCTCGTTGTAGGCGTTCTTTAAAAACATCATTAGCTTTTGTATAAGTATCGGCTAATGGCTGATTCGATGTTACTGCAATTTCTAATATAGGGGTAGCGTTAATATCTCGCTTGACAACAGCGGGTTCATCTATGCCATCCGGTAATTTACGACGAACAGAATTCACCTGTTTGGTGGCGTCAATTGAGGCAATATCCGCATTTGCTGAAAAGTCGAATTCTAAAACAATGTTCGCGTTTTCGGGCCTCGCAGTAGATGTCATATGCTTTAAATGGGCAACTGAAGATAAGGAATCTTCTAAGGGTTTAATAACCTGCTGCTCCATTTCTTCTGTTCCTGCACCAGCATAATGGACAGAAACTGTAACATATGGAGTATTTAGAGCAGGTAATAATTCGACACCAATACTATGGAGACTATATAAGCCAAGCACAACAAAGAACAGAATAATCATTGTGATGCCGATTGGTTTTTGTATAGAAAATCTTGTAATATTCAAAAGTACCACCTCGTATCTAATGTTAATATGTTGTAATTATTCTGTAAGTTTATTTAGTGTAACGTCTGTGCCCGTTTTAAGCCTAGATAAATTGCTGATAGCTACTTGCTCGCCATCGTTGAGTCCATTAAGGATCTCAATATTGGTATCATTACGTAAACCTAGCTGGACAATGCGTTCTTCTATTTGGTTGTTACTATTGACAACGAAAATACGGTCTTTACCATTTAAAGAAATAACGGCTTCTTTTGGTACAAATAAGGTTTGGGGCCTTAAAGCAACATTAATAGTAGTTCGCGCAAACATACCGCTTCTAATACTATTATCTGGTTGATCAAGAGCAACACGGATGGTAAAGGTTTGTGTTTTACTATCCATTGCTGGGCTGATATAAATGATTTTACCAGTATAGGACTTTCCTAGTGATTCAATTGAAATCGTAGTAGGTACTCCTAATGCAATTTGTCCGATATCTTGTTCTGATACAGTGCAATCTACATAGATGTTACTATTATCTACGATTGATAGTACTTTCTGGCCAGCTGAGATAATATTGCCAACCTCAACCTGGCGAAAGCCAATGATGCCAGCGCGGGGAGCCCGTAAAACAAGGTCGGATTTTTGATTCTGAAGGGCATCAATGGCACTTTGTGCTTTATCGCGACTGGCTAATTTTGATTGAACAGAAGCTGCACTTCCGGCACTCAATTGTTTTGACCAAGTATCTAAAGCAGCTTGAGAGGAAGCCATTTGCTGCTCTGCATTATCAAGTGCCTCTTTTGAGATGGCCCCTTGAGAATATAGGGTTTTATATCGATCATAATTAGTGACGCTATGTTGATAATCGGATTGGGCTTTTTGATAATTTGCTTCAAATGTAGCATTGCTTTCAATCGCATCTGCGCTAGCTTGTCGATAACTAGCAGTGTTTTGAGATATGGAAATATCAACATCGCTGCTATCTTGGCTCAGTAAAATTTGTCCAGGAGAAACCTGTTGACCTAGCTCAACGTTAATTTGGGTCACTTTTCCCGTATATTTTGCTGCAATATCTACTTGGGATTCAGGAACGGTTTGCCCTGTTAGGTCAATTTTTCGTATCATATCTTTACGTTGCACTGTTATCACATCAACTGCTGGTTTGGTATCTTCAGGTCGTTGTCCTTTAACGATATTTTTTGCGTAAATTCCGCGATATGCAAAGAATAGAAGAGCGAGGATTGCGATGCCAAAAATAATTAGTTTTCTTTTATTACTTAATAAGCCCTGTCTCATTTGCTTCACTCCTAGTTGATTTTTCCATACTGTTTATACGTTCCTTGAGGTTAAGTGCGTTTTGAGTCATTTTTTCCAGGAGACTAAATGCCATAGCTTTTTCCTCTGGTGTAAATCCATGGGTAAGTGAGGTAGTCCAGAGTGCTAATGTAGCTTCAAGCTTTGGCTGAAAATCGCGACCCTTCTTGGTTAAATATACTTTATAGGCACGTCGATCAATTGGATCAATTTGTTTTGTAACATATCCCAAGGTCTCTAATTTCATAATGGCACGAGCAATTGTTGTTTTATCAATATTTACATATTTACTAATTGTATCTTGTGTAATGCCTTCTTGACGAAAAAGGTATCTTAAGCAAGCGAAGTAGCCATTTCCGCTTCCGAGACCAAACTCGGCTAAATGATAATCAAAAAAAGTTTGACCGGATCGATGTAAACAAGAGATCCATTTTCCGATGTAAGGTGTCTTTTTCAATGGAGAGCCTCCTTAGATGATAGGATGAATATATATATGATACCAAACTGATAGTTGCTAGCGCAACTATTAGTTTGGTATCATATATATTCCCTGCTTCTAGGGTAGCTTTATGGTAGATGTAAGTGTTGGAATAGCGATATATTATGGCTAGAATACCATAGAAATGTGACAGGAAAATGACAAAAAAATTCGCTGTCGATCTTAGGTGAGCAAGTAAGCCATACCATGAAAAAATAACATGTGGAATACATTGAAAATTTGAAATATTTGTATTATAATAAAGATAAGATGGAAGGAGGGTAGAGTAGGGAAGACAAAGAAAATTTGAGATTGGAATGGGGTGGTTCGATTACTGAATTTTAAGCAAAGTGAACCACAATTTAATATATAAGTCAGTACTGTAATGAAAGTAGTACAACTTGCGTTGTACTGGGAATTAGGGCATTGATCGGTAGCCCTTCCCTTAATGGACAGTATGTTTAGTGAGATAAGAAAAGACTTGGCTCGTGCCAAGTCCTTGGACGCAGGCAGAAGCCTTAGTCGTTCTTACTTGGAATCAGAAAGTGTTATATTTTTTATTTCCGTAAAATAAAACGGGATATTCAAGTCTTTTTTGACTTGAATATCCCGTTTTATTGATATAGGAATATCAATAAGTTTGTTTTTATGAGAATGAACAAAATATAAAACTTACTAAGGTTTTAGAAGGTCAAATTACTTGGTAGTCAAAGTAACCATAGTATTTCTTTTTATCTTAGGGCTTTTCAGTAGCGAGAATTTGGGCTAGAGGATCACCTATTTCACGTTTTACTATGGTATCTAAGGCTGCCGCTGCTTTGGCTATGACATTTCTACATTTGATTTCATTCGTGCGGTGGCGGGCTTTTAATGGATCACAATGAATCTCTCCCATTTCCTCCCGATAGTTTTCAAAGAGTTCTTGGGTTAATTCCTTGATTTTTTTACTTTCATGGGCATTGTTTTTAACAAAAAGAATGCCCAGTACCATAATAGCTGCGGTTAACCCACCACAGACGCTGCCGATGGCCATGCCACCGCCGAATCCAGAAGCCATCCGCAAAGAATTTTTATCTAATCCTAGTTTGTAAACTTGATTTGCACCATACAGTATTTTTTCTGCGCAGTTTAGATCTTCTTCTTCCCCGTAGCCTTGTTCAATTAAATTTCGTAACATAGCTATTCCTCCCATTATTATATATACAATTGTTGTATTTATATTATAAAGAAGATTGTAGATGTAAGCCAAGTTTTTTATTGCTTTTCTTTGAATAATTTGGAATTAGCTGGCGAAGTTACAGTTTTTTAGGTAAAATATAAAGAAGACTTGATTCAGATGGAGTTTTAACTCCATCTGAATCTTAGCCCTTCTTATCCAGGGACTTAGCCGCTCTTAACTCCCACTTATATAAGTGAGCCTTGGGTCCGGAGACCCCTAGAGCGAACTTATTTTGAGTTTACAGCCTGTTTCCCTGACCTTCAAGGGCAGGGAATTACAGACTGTTAAAGAGATGAAGATGGGAGTCTTAGAGCGGTTTAGTCATCGGATAAAAATAGTAGTTTACATTTCAGGAGCATTTTTAGTAAATGTATTTTACTTAAAATAAGTATAAATGCAAATAACAATCATGTTGGAGGCGTAGTAAAAATGGATACAAGCAGGGAAAAAGCATGGAGTATATTAACAACTCATGTACACGAAAAACCTCTTTTGAACCATTGTCAGGCAGTAGAGATCGCAATGCGGGCTTATGCAGAAAAATATGAAGAAGACGTAGAATATTGGGGTGCTGTAGGTTTACTCCATGATGTTGATTTTGAAAAATATCCTGAAGAGCATCCAAACCATACTGGGCAAATACTAGTACCTCATGGGTATACAGCAGCGTTTATAACAGATATCGAATCCCATGCTAGGGATTGGGTACCTGAGAGAAGTTTATTACAAAAGGTATTGCTAGGTGTAGATGAACTTACGGGATTTATTATTGCATGTGCCCTAGTGCGCCCAGATAAAAGTATTGAAAACTTGCAAATTAAATCGATCATGAAAAAAATGAAAGACAAAGCTTTTGCTAGAGCTGTCAATCGTGAAACGATAGTTCAAGGTGCAGATATGTTAGGAATTGAGTTACAAGAACATATTGAATTTGTGACTGCGGCCTTAGCGAAGGATTTTGTAATTTAACAAGTGTACCACTTACTATTAGTCTTTCCCCAGTAATGTATGTGTTAATTAATAGAAAGAAGTTATTTCATCTAAGACATTAATATTATGGAATACAAGAGGCGCTACCCACTGCGAATGGTAGCGCCTCTTGATTGAACAAACCCTTTCTTAATCCATCATATTTCTAATAATACTAGCAAGAAGGCGTAGGCCATTTTTCAGTTCAGATATTGAGACATATGAGTATGATAGACGAAGATGGCGGTTCGATAGGTTGTCATATATATTACCCGGATGAATTAATAGACCTTTATCTAAGGCTTCTGTAAATAATCTTTGCATAGAGACTGGCTGAGTCAATGTAAGCCAAATATAAAACCCACCCGTAGGTATTTTCCAGGTTGCGATGTCTGAAAAGTAGGTGTCTAAGCTTTGAGAAGCAACATCTCGACGGATTCGTAATTTTTCTCGTACTTTTTCTAGGTGTTTTTGGTATAATCCACTGTTAAACCACTCAGCAGCAGCCCATTGGGATAAGGAACTTGAGCCATAATCGTTTTGCATTTTAATATCAGCTAATCGTTCAATGACTGGTTCAGGGCCTACAATCCAGCCAATGCGTAATCCAGGGCTTAATGATTTGGAGAGGCTCCCGAGATACAGAACAAGCCCCTCGCGATCCAAAGCTTTTAGAGGTATAGGCGGTGGGTTTGAATCTAGCCAGAGTTCTCGATAGACATCGTCTTCAATTACAGGTAATTGTTCTTTTTGACACAATGCAATAATGCTTTTACGACGTTGTTCGGACATAAGAATACCCGTGGGGTTGTGAAAACAAGGAATCGTATATAATAAATTCGCATTTTTATGTTCCTTATGAAAAGCGATGGGGGCAAGTTGAATCCCCTCTTCATCAAGAGGGAGACCAGCGAACTCCATACTCATGGATTGGAAGAGTTTAAGGGAATATAGATAAGAGGGTTTTTCTAGTAGAACCGTCGATCCTTTTGGCAGTAAGCTGCAGCATATCAGTTGGAGAGCTTGCAATGCGCCAGATACAATCATAATAGAGGAGGGAGAGGCATCAATTCCAAAGGATCGTAAATAAATACTGATCTGTTCTCGGAGGGGAAGGAGTCCTTTAGGTTCTTCGTAACCTAATGAGAGAATAGAACTAGGCAGCTTTTTTAGTATGGAGTTCATCATAGCCTTTGGGAACAATTCAGGTGAAAGCTCTCCAGTACCTAATCGAATGATATTTGGCTTAAATTCTGAATGATTAATTTCTTGTATGGTATGAAGGTTAGGTAAATGTATCCCTTTATCAAGATAAGAATTCCAATTTACAGTTGGATGGGATGTTAGTACTGACCAAGTGTTATTTGCTACCCATGTACCGCTGCCTATTTTACTTTTCAGTAGTCCGTCTGCAATTAATTCTTCCAAGGCGATTTTCAGTGTACTGCGATTTACTTGGAAATTGTTAGCAAGGACGCGTTGGGGAGGTAATTTGCTATGTAGTGGCCATTCACCAATGGTAATTTTATTCTTTATGTATTCTACGATTTGTTGATATAAAGGGACAGCATCTTTATGATTAGGTACCCAATCAATTGATAACACAGTACTCTCCTTTACACTTGTTTTTGCTATTATAACAATTGGATGGGATAACAACAAGCCAATTGGGTGAAGACATTTTAGATATACTTTATTATACTGTATAAAGAAGACTTGATTCAGATGGAGTTTTAACTCCATCTGAATTTTAGTCGCACTTATCCAGGGACTTAGCCGCTCTTAACTTCCACTTATATAAGATGGGAGTCTTAGAGCGGTTTAGTCATCGGATAAAAAAGTATAAGGAGCGGATTTGATGCAAGCCTTTCTTCACGGAATGGTGCTAGCTATGGGGCTTATATTGCCTCTTGGAGTACAAAACTTATTTGTCTTCACCCAAGGCGTAACCCAGCCAAGTTTGTTGCGAGTTTTGCCAGCTGTTATTACAGCTTCCATATGTGATACCGTTTTAATATTACTAGCGGTAGAAGGTGTTTCTGTATTTGTTGCGAGTTTTGTGCTATTTAAGATACTGCTACTTACTTTTGGAATTATTTTTTTATGTTATATGGGCTGGATCACTTGGAATAGTATTCCCGTGGGTACAAATAATGATGAGACAAAGAGTGTAACGGTGAAACAACAAATTCTTTTTGCAGTGAGTGTTTCATTATTTAACCCCCATGCTGTACTAGATACGATTGGTGTTATTGGGACCAGTTCTATTCACTATGTGGAAAGAGAAAAATTCTTGTTTACAATAGCTTGTATTTTGGTATCTTGGTGTTGGTTTCTTTTTTTATCAGTGATCGGAAGGGTTATCGGCAAAAGAAAAGGCTTTAGACAAGTATTTGGATTGATTAATAAGGTTTCCGCTGTTTTTATGTGGCTATCCGCTTTGTATATGATTTATAATAGTACTATCTGATAGAGGGCAGTAAGATAAGATAGAAAAAGATAGATTTTGTTTTACTATGAGTGCTAAAATAGGAATCATGGATGCCATGGGTTGGAAAGATGAAGAAAAATGAGGTTAATACTACAGGTTTAGATGGGACATCAGATGAAGAAATTCTATATCAGTGGGCTAAGTTACAATAAAATGAACTTACCTATTTGAATGGTAAGGGATCCAAATGGTAGTGCGTTCTATATGGATAGGAGGTAAGATTATGAAGAAAGCTCCTGTATTATTTTTAGGACATGGGTCGCCAATGAATATCATACTTGAGAATGAATACACAAATAGCTTAGTTAGGTTAGGAAAAATTCTTCCAAGACCTAGAGCTATTTTAGTTGTATCAGCTCATTGGCTTACAAAAGGTACTTTTATTACAGCTAGGGAAATACCTGAGATTATCTATGACTTTTATGGATTTCCTCAAGAATTATATGATATTCGTTATCCATGTCCAGGTGGTAAAGAGCAAATAGAAGAAGTCTCATCTGTGTTTAAAAATGCGTCAATTGGTTATGATAATCAGCGGGGGCTAGATCACGCTGCCTGGTCTGTTTTGAAACATATGTATCCTGATGCAGATATACCTGTGATGGAATTGAGTCTTGATGTTCAAAAGACACCTCAAGAACATTATGAAATAGCTCGCAAATTGGCTCCCTTGCGGGAACAGGGATTTTTGATTATTGGCAGCGGTAATATTGTACATAATTTACGTCTCGTTGATTGGGATATGGAAGCCGCACCTTTTGAGTGGGCTGTAACTTTTGATGCCACAGTGAAACAATGTTTACTAGAACAAAATCATCAGCCACTCGTGGAATATGAAAAAATAGGTAAGGATGCTATGTTATCCATACCTACCAATGAACATTATTTACCAATGTTATATGCTGCAGCGTTGCAAGATCATGATGAAGTCCTTCACTTTTCTTATGAAGGATTTCAAAATGCGTCCATGTCCATGCGGTGTTTTTCAATCGGTGATTTATCCGATGACTAAACCGCTCTAAGACTTCCATCTTCATCTCGTTAACAGCCTGTAATATCCTATCCTCTGGTTAGGATAACAGTCTGTAAAACTCGAAGTAAGTTCGCTCTAAGGATTTTCGAATCCAAGGCTCACTTATATAAGTGGGAGTTAAGAGCGGCTAAGTCCCTGGATAAGAAGGGCTAAGATTCAGATGGAGTTAAAACTCCATCTGAATCAAGTCTTCTTTATAACTACTGAATGTTAGTGAATGATTTAAAAGTGAAGCAATAACACAGGGGGAGACAAGGCATAAATGATAAGGAACATGTACGATAAAGTCGGGGAATCAGTCAGTTTTATTAAGGGAAAAATAAATCGTACGCCGAAAATTGCTGTTATTTTAGGATCTGGTCTTGGCGAATTGGCAAATGGACTTGAAAATAAAGAGTATGTTGATTACAAAGACATTCCTAATTTTCCACAGTCTACAGTAGTGGGGCATGAAGGCAGGCTTGTTTTTGGCAGTGTAGATGGTGTTGAGGTACTGCTAATGCAGGGACGGTTTCATTATTATGAAGGCTATTCTATGAAAGAAGTAACCTATCCTATTTATGTGATGCAGCAATTAGGTGTCAAAAAACTGATTGTCACAAATGCCTGTGGTGGCATCAATAGAGATTTTGCGCCAGGTACCCTAATGATTATTAAAGATTTTATAAATTTATTTGGTGACAATCCATTGATTGGAATCAATGATGAACGTTTTGGTCCCCGTTTTCCTGATATGTCTGAACCTTATAAACTTGAAATGATCGATAAAGCAAAAAGTATTGCTGATGCGATAGACATTCCATACAAAGAAGGAATTTATGCTGGTTTTATGGGACCTTATTATGAATCAGCAGCAGAAATTGTGGCAATTGGCAGGATGGGAGCAGATGCAGTAGGAATGTCGACGGTTCCTGAAACAATCGCTGCGAACTATTTGGGAATTGATGTCCTTGGAATCGCGTGTATCACAAATATGGCTACGGGCATACAGACGGGAAAACACTCCCATGCCAATGTTGTAGACATTGCCCAGAGGGCATCTAGTAAATTAAGTGCATGGGTAATGAAAGTGATCGCGGAGATATGAGACTTAGCCGCTTTAGAACCCCAATTTTATAAGAGGGGAGTCTTAAGCGGCTTACTCATTGGAAATGATATAGTAAGGGTCATACCACTGATAAATGTAATTCGATTTTTAAAAAATATAAGTTATAGTTATTGACAGAAAGTTTGGTTGTAAGTATAATGGTTACAACGAGAGGGTGAAGCATATGAAAATTAGTAGCCGCTTTTCTGTAGCAGTGCATATTCTAGCATTATTGGCAGTCGATAAGGGGTTTCATAATACATCGGAATGGATTGCTGGAAGTGTAAACACAAATCCTGTGATTATTCGTAGAGTCATTGGGAAACTAAAGAAAGTCGGATTGGTAAATGTACGTCCAGGAACTGGAGGGGCCTATCTAACAAAAGGATTAGATGAGATCACCTTATTAGATATCTATCGTGCTGTAGAGGTTGTCAAGGAAGAGAACCTTTTTAGTTTTCATGAACAGCCAAACCCTAAGTGTCCAGTTGGAGCAAATATCCAATGTGTGCTAGAGTTGAATTTAATTCGTGCCCAATTGGCGATGGAAGATGTGTTAGCGAAAGTTACAATGCAACAGTTAGTTGCAGGTCTGATTGAAAAAATAGATTCAGATTAACTTCGCTTTTTTTTTAAAGAGGGTTGTAACTGTAATGGTTACAATTGAGAAAATTACCTGCTTTGTAAAATTCTTAAGCAGTAAAAATAGTATGAAATTATCAGTGGAAATGAAAGGAAGGAATGTATGATGAAAATTGCATTAATAGGGGCAAATGGAACAGTAGGACAACGTATTCTAAAGGAGGCTCTAAGAAGGGGCCATGAAGTAATCGCTATAGTGCGTGATGTATCTCGTATTACGGAGAAAAATGCGAATCTACAGATAGTATCTGGCGATATTTTAAATCCAGTAAGTATTACTAAGGCAGTAACTGGTTCTGATGTAGTCATTAGTGCCTATGGGCCAAAACATGGTGAAGAGTATAATATGGAAAATAGCGCTAAAAGCTTGCTTAATGGAGTGCAAAACGCTGGAGTCAATCGCCTTTTGATTGTGGGAGGAGCTGGCAGTCTAGAAGTAGCTCCTGGTTTACAACTTGTAGATGCGCCAAACTTCCCTGAAGATTGGAAACCAATTGCCAAGGCTCACGGAAAGTCATTAGAAATATTCCGAAGTGCAGACCTTGATTGGACTTATTTTAGCCCAGCAGCTATGTTTGCACCTGGAGAGAGAACAGGTAAATTCCGTATTGGTAATGATCAGCTTTTAACAGATGAAAAAGGAGAAAGCCATATTTCCATGGAAGATTATGCTATTGCTATGATTGATGAAGTTGAAACTCCTCATTTTACCCGTAAACGCTTTACTATTGCTTACTAATAAAAAACGTAAGAAAATCCCAAAACTAATGTATTTTAGTCGTGGGATTTTTTACTTTTTTCTTGTTCTAGAAGCATTTTATAATGCCTTTTTGGTGAAAGGCCAAAGGTCTTTTTAAAAGCTCTAACAAAGTTTGAATAATCACCAAAACCACATTCAAGATAAGTAGCTGTAATTGAATTGCCTTTTCGAATCATTGCATTCGCTGTAATTAATCGCTTTTGTAGGATGTAATTATGTATGGTATAGCCAGTTTGTTGTTTAAACTTTCTCATTAAATAATACTTACTTAAGTAGAAAGTAGCCGCTAGCGTATCCATAGATAAATCTTTCGTTAGATTTGCATTAATATAATGTAAGATGCGTCCGATGGTTTCATCATATTCTATATCTGGGTGCTCAGGATTAATTTCAATACCCAAAAACATCCGATTGAGTTGAACAATAAACTGTAGGAATAAGGAATTCTTAAGTACCTTACTACCAAATTCTTGGCTATTACAAGCATCTTCCAACTGGAGTAGAATATTCTTTATTCCTAGAAGTAACTCGGGGGATAAACGCAGCAAATTTAGTTTCTTTTCAGCCGCTTCTTCAAAGCAGGTTAATAAATTGCATTGGTCATCATTATGCTGTAAAAGAAAAGAAGAATTCACCCAAATGACAAAACGTTCGTAAGTTTCCTGCTGATCAATCATCGGTTTATGAATTTCATTATTATTTACTAAAAGAATATCCCATGGTTTTAATTTATAAGCTTTGCCTTCAATTAAATAAGTTACCTTTCCAGAAATGAAAATAATAATCTTATTAAAATCATGATAATGGAACTCAAACTGCATATCTTTATTATCACTTATATGGAAAAACTCAAAATCTTTATGCAGATACCCTCTTTTATGGTGTATTTCGGAATGTTCTTGGTTCATAAGTATCCCTTCTTTATCTGGAGTCGTCATTTTGGAGCAGTTTTTACAATATTGTAAGCAGTTTAAGCAATAAAAGCTGTAGAAAATATGACTATAATAAGTATAGCAAATAAAATCAACATCATTCATCATGAAAATAAAAATATTTTAATTAGTAATCTATTTATTTGAATTACTAAGAACTTTTAGGGGGTAAAAATATGGAAAAGAAAAATATTGCTATATTGTTTGGTGGAAATTCAACAGAACATGAAGTTTCTTTGCAATCAGCAAAGAATGTAATTGGCGCAATTGATAAAGAAAAATATGAAATTACTTTAATTGGTATTGACAAAGATGGACAATGGTATTTATGTGATAATGAGGATTTTTTGGTCAATGAGCATAACCCAAAAGAAATTAAACTGAAACATACGGAGATTTCTGTTGTCTTACAGCAGGGGAAGGTCGAACAACAACTTTTGTGCTTTGGAAAAACCAATTTTACGAAAAACATTGATGTGGTTTTTCCTATCCTCCATGGCGCATATGGCGAGGATGGAACAGTACAAGGGTTGTTAAAACTAGCCAATTTGCCTTTCGTAGGCCCTAGTCTTTTGGGTTCAGCGATTGGTATGGATAAGGATGTTACGAAACGCTTACTCAGAGATGCTGGAATCCCCACTGCGAAATGTTTGACATACAAGAAGTGGGAGCAGGACAAGATAGACTTTACTACGGCAGTAGAAGAATTAGGGTTGCCGATTTTTGTGAAACCTGCCAATCTTGGCTCTTCAGTAGGAATTAATAAGGTCAGAAATGAAGAGGAATTCTGTAAGGCGATACAAGAAGCCTTTGCCTTTGATAGTAAAATCTTGCTAGAAGAGTTTATTCAAGGTCAGGAAATTGAATGTGCCGTTTTAGGCAATGAAGCTCCTAAGGCTTCTATCTTGGGAGCCGTCATTCCACAACAGGATTTTTACTCCTACGATGCAAAATACATTGATGATAAAGGAGCAAAATTGCAAATTCCTGCAGAACTTTCAAGTGAATTGACTTATAGGATGCAAAATCTTGCCAAAAAAGCCTTTCAAGTCTTATGTTGTGAAGGAATGGCAAGAGTTGATTTTTTCTTAACGAAGGAATCTGCAATTTATATTAATGAGATTAATACAATCCCGGGTTTTACAGCGATCAGCATGTACCCTAAACTTTGGGAATATAGTGGCATTGCTTATAAAGACCTAATTGATAAACTAATTCAGCTAGCTTTAGAAAGATATCAAAGAGAAGAAGCAATACAAAAAAAATATTTTTAAATCAGTAAAGCAGTCAGGAATATTCCTGACTGCTTTGTTAAAATAGGTAACCTTGTTAATTACTTGACAATCATGACAGGGATAGGAGAATATTGAGACACATTTGCACTAATACTGCCTAAGAAAAATTCACTAATACCACTCAGACCTCTCGAACCAATGACAATTAAATCATAACTATCATTTTTGACAAGGGATAATACACGTTCTGCTGGGTGGCCAAATTCTAAAGTGGCTTCAAAGTTAGGGTATTCAGCCATTCTTTCCTTTGCCAATTCAATGATTTTATAACCTGTCGTTTCCACTTCCTCAATATTAATAGAGAGAAAAGGAACCTCACCATTGATCCCAATGGTTGGTAGGGTATAGTGGGCTTGCACCACATGAACAATACTGATCTTACTATGGAACTGTTTTCCTAATGCACAGGCATAATCTAAGGCACGCCAAGCTGCTTCAGAGCCGTCAACAGGAACCAAAATTTTATCAAACATCACTAACACCTCCATTTAATACTTAGGACTGAAAGTGATACTCTAGTTATATATAGTGTAACATAAATACGTTGAAAGTGATATAATAAATCCACTAATTTAGTTAAAAGGTAAATTGTAGGGGAAGAGGGAATAATATAATTAGGATCAGAATTGTAAGGAGGGGGTACTGTGGAATCTACAGTGATGATTGCTAACATCGCATTTATTCTAGCTATTTTAGCTGGTGTTATAATGACAATAATCGGTTTACCTGGTAATCTTCTTATTCTTTTGACGGGCCTTTTATATGGGTATTATGACCATTTTGATAAGATGGACTATGCTGTTTTGGTGATTGTACTGGGAATTTTTATTATTGCTGAAATCCTTGAATTTGTTGCAGGGGTAGTCGGGGCAAAAAAAGAAAAAGCCTCTAAACGGGCAATGTTTGCCACGTTTATCGGCACTATAGTAGGAGGCATATGGGGGACGGCCATTTTACCAGTGATCGGCTCTTTATTGGGGGCGTTATGTGGGGCTTTTATTGCAACTGCCTTGGCAGAATACAGCAAAACAAAAGACCTAGAACAAGCTAAAAGAGTAGGGAAAAGCGTATTGAAAGGGCAGATTATTGCGATCATTATTAAATCGACAGCTGCCGTTAGTATGGCAATACTATTATTGTATCAACTGAACTGGCATTAAGACGAAAGTGACAAGTTAGTCTAATTTACTGCCTTTGGCACTGAGGAAAAGCTGACCCTTGGAATCAATCACTCCATACATAACTTGGGAAGCACTTTTTATATTTTGTTGTACTAATTGCTTTTCTAACCACTCATGGCTCAGGTTTTGTTTAGCTAGATTTTTTTCAATAATTTCTCCATCCATAATAATTTCGATAGGAAGGGTAGGATTGGGGAGATGGATATTCATATCGCTTTTGGTTAATGGTTGAGAGGCAGATTTTTTTATAATACTCATTTCTCCTGTTGTCTCAAGAATGGCATATTGTACTTCACTTATATCTACAATATCTTTTCCGCGTAACATAGCATTTAGTTCATCTAGATCAAATCGTAAGGGTCTCATATTTTCTTTGATGATACGACCATCTTCAATAATTATGCTGGGAGAACCTTCAATCAACTTTCTAAAAGGACGGCTTTTTAATGTACAAACTGATATTAAGTAAGTAAGCACCACAAATAGTACCAGGTCATAATAACTACTCCATAATTTATCAGGATCAGCTGCTGCTATAGTACCTGCAAGTGATCCTATGGTGATACCGCTGACATATTCGTAAAAAGTTAACTGTCCGACTTGGCTTTTGTCAAGAAGACGGGTAAAGATCAGTAAAGTAATAAAAACCAAAGTGGTTTGCCAGGTATCTTGTAGTAGGATATCCAAAGTCATATTGTCACATCTCCTCAAATTGCCATAATTATATGGGGTTAATATGAAACTTAGAAAAAACTTAGTAGAACAAAGTATTGTAATCGCACATAAAGTTAGGAGGAAGCAAGTTGTTTAATATTGTCAAGAAAATGCCAAAAGCCTTATGGATTGTTGTTTTGGCTCATGGCGTTACTGATTTGTCTGCAGGTGCCTTGTTAGTGGCATTACCGTTTTTAAAAGCTAAATTCGCGTTAAGTTATGCAGAGGTTAGTGCAATTGCTCTTATGCAAAATTTTACGTCGTCTGTTAGTCAGCCTTTATTTGGATATTTTAGTGATCGTAGCCCTCGCCCTTGGCTTATGCCAGTAGGGTGTTTACTTTCAGGGGTGGCTATGGTCGCCTCTTTGCTAGTACCACATTACTATCTAACATTGCTGTTTACGGCAATTACGGGCCTTGGTATGGCAGCGTTTCATCCCGAGGCAGCCAAAACAGCCAATCGCCTGAGTGGCAAAGCAAAAGGCAAAGGAGTCAGTTTATTTGCGGTGGGCGGTAATGGAGGTTTTGCTATCGGATCATTACTATTAGCTACCTTATTATATAGTGATGTTAGTGCAGGAGTTTTATTTTATATTGTCCCTTACGCTTTACTAGGAATTCCACTCATTCAAATGACTCGAAATTTACCAAAACCAGAAGTCAAACAGGTTGGTAGCTTAAAAACTTTAAGAGCTTCTATTAATTGGCCCTTATTATCGCTGCTAGGGATGGTGTTATCAAGGTCAACAGTAGCGGCAGGCATTAGCACCTTTGTACCCCTATATTATGTATCTTACCTTCATGGTAGTGAGATGTATGCAAGTTCCCTACTAACCGTATATTTGGCGACTAGTGCCCTTGGAACACTAGTTGGTGGTGCGATGAGTGATCGGTTTGGCAGCAAACGTGTTATGCTATATTCTATTTTACCCATTTCTCTATTATTATATTTGTTTCCCATTGTCGGAGATGTTGGAGCATTTGTAGTACTATCATGCGCAAGTATATTATTATCAGCAACTTTTACTAGCAGTTTGGTGTTAGCACAAAAGATGATGCCCAATAATGTAGGAATGGCCTCAGGGTTAACCATTGGTTTAAGTGTTGGTTTAGGTGCTATGGGAGTATTAGCCTTAGGCAAGGTGGCTGATATTTGGGGAATGCCCTTAATATTTACAATCTTAGCTTGTTTGCCTGTTGTTGGCTTTGTTTTGACCTTATTTGTAGAAGAACCTAGGGAAGAAATAGTAGGCTTGGTAGTGCAAGTTAGCAAGTAGTTAATTTATTACGTTATCGGCAAGCAAGTCCTATAGAAATACAAATCAGTATTCATGTATAATAAGATATAGGATAAAGCGATGAGGAGGATTTATATGTACGATATTTGTATTATTGGTGCTGGTACCGTGGGGGCTAATATAGCAAGAGAATTAGCAAAATATAAGATGAGTGTGTGTCTCTTAGAAAAAGAAGAAGATGTAAGCTGTGGAGCATCCAAAGCAAATAGTGGTATTGTTCATGGTGGATATTCTGATGAACCAGGCACAGTAAAGGCTGAGTTATGTGTCAAGGGAAATAGAATGTATGACCAATTAAATAAGGAGCTACATTTTGGGTATAGAGAAACTGGATCTATGGTTTTAGGTTTTCGTGATGAGGATACGAAAACATTAGAAAAGCTATATCAATATGGCATCCAAAATGGAGTTGGAGGACTTTCCATCATAGATGGGGATAAGGTTAGAGAGATGGAACCTTATGTAAGTAAAGATGTAAAAGCGGCACTTTATTGCGCCAATGCAGGGGTAACTTCCCCTTATGAGTTTGTGGTAGCCTTAATGGAAAATGCAGTAACCAATGGGGTAGAATTAAAATTAAATACAGAAGTTACTGGTATAGAAAAAAGAGATGACTATTTTATCGTGTCCACCAATAAGGGAGAAATACGGGCAAGTTATGTAATTAATGCAGCGGGTGTATATAGCGATAAAATAGCAAGTATGGTAGGAATCGATGATTTTAAAATTACACCTCGGAGAGGTCAATATGTTCTTCTTGATAAAGAAGAGAACTATTTAGCTAGTTCCGTTATCTTTCAAGTTCCTACCGAACTCGGCAAGGGCATTCTTGTTACCACTACATATCACGGAAACCTAATGGTAGGTCCCAATGCAGAAGAGATTGATGATAAAGAGGATGTAAGTACGACAGAAGAGGCGCTAGAGTATATCGTAAAAACAGCAAGATTATCAGTACCTGCTTTTAATATGAAAAAAGCAATCACATCATTTGCTGGCAATAGACCTGTTTCCAACAAAAAAGATTGGGTGATTGAGGAAAGTCGTGTAGGACGCTTTATAAATTTAGTTGGTATTGATTCTCCAGGGTTAACTGCTTCCCCAGCAATTGCATTAAAGGTCGTTGAAATACTTAAGAATGCTGGTTTAAATTTTATCAATAAACCTGATTTCGAACCAAATCGTAAACCAATTATCAAAGTGAAAGAGGAAGCATTCAAAGGTGATATAAATGCTGAAAATCCTGATGAACATATCATTTGTAGGTGCGAGCAAGTAACAGAAGCTGAAATAGTTGATGCCTTACATAGAGACCTGCCCATAAAATCAATAGATGCCATAAAAAGACGTACCCGCGCTGGTATGGGCAGATGTCAAGGTGCATTTTGTCGTTCACGGGTAAAAGAAATTATTGCTCGGGAGCTTATGATTCCAATAGATGAAGTAACGCAAAGGGGAAAAGACTCTCCAGGTTTACCTCAAAGAGTAAAACGTGGAGACTATACGAAGTTATAGGCTTGTCTATAATAAATAGCCTTGGCACTTTTCATGTCAAGGCTATTTATTTAATTGAGTGTGTAGTAAGCACAATAGTATAAAAACGCCACTTATAAATTGAAGTTTTGAACGTGGTATTAAAAAAGGAGAAAATATGAAAATTAATTTTACTAAGAAAGAATATCAAACTCTATTAGATATGCTTTACGCAGCGGATTGGATGTTACATGCTCATTCAGAAGAAAAAGGTGACGAAACAAGTGCTTACCAAGAACTAGGACAAAAAGTAATGGCAGCAGCGAACGAATTTGGTATGGAAAATCTGATAGAAAAAAATGATAAAACAGGTGAAATCTATCTTAATAAGGAGTTTACAACAAATTCTAACATTGTAAAACATCTTGAAAAATATGAAAATGCTACTTTTTGGGAAGAGTTAATTGAAAGATTAGCAAGACGAGATTTTATAGATACCTATGGTGAAATGAATATTCTACAAATGGCGATTAATGAGCGATTTGAAAAAGAGATGGTTTTTCATAAAAAATACGATGAAGAATTTGGTGAGAATGGTTTAAAAAACATTAAAGTATCTTCTAGTAATAAAGGTGATAACTAAAAAGAATAAAACTATATTTTCTGGTTATCAGAAAATTTGGTAAATGTCAATAAAATTATTAAAAAAAATAAAATATTTTTTATTGGTATATAGGAGTTTTAAAATTAATGTCGAATGTAATCTGAGTATAAAATTGTGGTGAAGTAAAAATGGTGTAAAACAATATTATAATTCATGAATATTGTATACATTTTACTTGTCGCATTTAGTAACATAAAGAGAAAGAAGGAGATACTTATGAGAAAAATGAAGACGATGGATGGGAATACTGCAGCAGCTTATATTTCTTATGCCTTTACAGACGTGGCGGCAATCTTCCCAATTACACCATCCTCACCTATGGCAGAAGCCGTTGATGAATGGTCAGCTCAGGGTAAGAAAAATCTTTTTGGCCAAACTGTAAAAGTTATGGAAATGCAGTCAGAGGCTGGTGCAGCCGGTGCAGTGCATGGTTCTTTGCAAGCAGGTGCGTTAACTACTACATATACGGCATCACAAGGTCTTTTGCTAATGATTCCTAACATGTATAAGGTAGCTGGAGAGTTGTTGCCAGCTGTATTCCATGTTAGTGCTAGAGCATTGGCTACAAATGCTCTCAATATATTTGGCGATCATCAAGATGTTATGGCTGCTAGACAAACTGGCTGTGCTTTACTTGCTGAAAGTAGTGTACAAGAAGTTATGGATTTAAGCGCTGTAGCTCATTTATCAGCATTAAAAGGAAAAGTTCCTTTCATCAACTTCTTTGATGGATTTAGAACATCCCATGAAATTCAAAAGATCGAAACCATCGAATATGATGAATTAGCAAAACTCTTAGATCAGAATGCTGTTGATTCTTTCAGAAGAAATGCATTGAATCCTGATCATCCAGTTCTTCGCGGTACTGCACAAAATCCTGATATTTATTTCCAAGAAAGAGAAGTTTCCAATAAATATTACGATGCTTTACCAGAAATCGTAGAAAACTACATGGCTGAAATTAATAAAATTACAGGCAGAAATTATCATCTTTTCAATTACTATGGTGCGCCAGATGCAGACAGAATGATTATTGCTATGGGTTCCGCATGTGAAGCAATTGAAGAAACTGTAGATTATTTGAATGCAAATGGCGAAAAAGTTGGTTTATTGAATGTTCACTTATACAGACCATTCTCTATCGAACATTTCTTCAAATATATTCCTGAAACTGTTAAGAAAATTGCTGTTCTTGATAGAACAAAAGAACCTGGTTCTTTAGCTGAACCATTATACCTTGATGTAAAAACTGCTTTCTATAATCGTGCATCACGCCCTGTAATTGTCGGCGGTAGATACGGTTTAGGTTCTAAGGATGTAGTACCAGCTCATATCGTTGCTGTTTATGAAAATCTAAAAGCAAGTGAACCTAAAGATGGCTTTACTTTCGGTATTGTTGATGATGTAACTTTCAAATCTCTGCCAACTGCTGCAGATGTTGATACAACTCCTGAAGGAACAAAAGCTTGTAAGTTCTGGGGTCTTGGTTCTGATGGTACAGTTGGTGCTAACAAGAGTGCGATTAAAATCATCGGTGATAAAACAGACATGTATGCACAAGCATATTTCGCTTATGATTCTAAAAAATCAGGTGGTATCACAGTATCTCACCTTAGATTTGGTAAAAAACCAATTAAGTCTCCTTATTTGATTAACAAAGCTGATTTTGTTGCTTGTCATAACCAATCCTATGTTGATAAATATGACGTATTGGCTGGTTTAAAACCAAATGGCAATTTCTTATTGAATTGTATTTGGGACCAAGACGAGTTAGAAGAAAAATTACCAGGTTTCATGAAACGTTATATTGCAGTAAACAACATCAATTTCTATACATTGAATGCAGTTAAAATTGCGCAAGAAATTGGTTTGGGCGGCAGAATCAATATGATTATGCAATCCGCATTCTTTAAAATTGCACATATCATTCCAGTTGAAGATGCTGTTAACTATCTAAAAGACGCAGTTGTAGGTTCTTATGGTAATAAAGGTCAAAAAGTAATTGATATGAACAATGCTGCAATTGATAAAGGCGTAGAATCAATTGTAAAGGTAACAATTCCAGAAAGCTGGAAGAATGCTGCTGATAGCAAAAAAGATGCAGCACTATTTGCTTGTGCTTGCAGTTCTGAAGCTAAGAAAGAAGTACCTGAATTTATCGAAAAAATCCTTGTGCCAATGAATAGACAAGAAGGCGATTCATTGCCAGTTAGTGCTTTCGTTGGTAGCATGGAAGATGGTACATTCCCACTTGGAACATCTGCTTATGAAAAACGTGGTATTGCGATTAATGTTCCTGAATGGCAAATGGATAAATGTATCCAATGTAATCAGTGCGCATTTGTATGTCCACATGCTGTAATCAGACCTGTTCTAGTGAATGAAGAGGAAATGAAAAATGCTCCAGAAGGATTTACTGCAAAAGCCGCGGTCGGCGCTAAAGACTTGCAGTTTAGATTAGCAATTTCCCCTCTTGATTGTACTGGTTGTGGAAACTGTGCTGAAGTTTGCCCTGCAAAAGAAAAAGCATTAATCATGAAACCACTTGATACGCAAATGAATGAAGTACCATTGTGGGATCATCTAGACAATATTTCGAAAAAAGAAAATCCTATGAATAAGAATACTGTTAAGGGAAGCCAATTCGAGCAGCCTTTATTAGAATTCTCTGGTGCTTGTGCAGGTTGTGGTGAAACTCCTTACGTTAAACTTGTTACCCAATTGTTCGGTGATAGAATGATGGTTGCTAACGCTACTGGTTGTACATCTATCTGGGGCGGAAGTGCTCCGTCGATACCATATACAACAAATAATGAAGGACATGGTCCAGCTTGGGCTAACTCCCTATTTGAAGATAATGCTGAATTTGGTCTTGGTATGCATTTAGGCGTAAAAGCGTTAAGAGAAAAATTAGCTGCTACAGTGAAAGAAGCTATGGAACTCAACGTTAGTGCAGAGCTAAAAGCTGCTTTGGCAGATTGGTTAGATCATAAGGATAGCGGTGAAGCAAGTCGTTTGAGAGCTGATCGTGTCACTGCCCTTGTTGCTGCGGAAAAAGGCGACAATGCAATATTGAACGAAATTGATAAAAACAAAGATTTCTTAGTTAAGAGATCACAATGGATCTTCGGTGGCGACGGCTGGGCTTACGATATCGGCTACGGCGGTTTAGATCACGTGTTAGCGTCTGGAGAAGATGTAAATGTTTTAGTACTTGATACTGAAATCTATTCAAATACTGGCGGTCAAGCTTCTAAATCAACTCCTGCCGCAGCGATTGCTCAATTTGCTGCTAGCGGAAAAATGACGAAGAAAAAAGATCTTGGTATGATGGCTATGAGTTATGGCTATGTGTATGTAGCGCAGATTGCTATGGGTGCTGATAAAAATCAAGCATTAAAAGCAATTGCTGAAGCAGAAGCATATCCAGGTCCATCCCTTGTAATTGCATATGCTCCTTGTATCAGCCACGGTTTAAGAAAAGGCATGGGCTTTAGCCAACTTGAAATTAAAAATGCTGTAGAATGCGGATATTGGGGCATGTACAGATATAACCCAGCATTGAAAGATCAAGACAAGAACCCGTTCATTCTGGACTCCAAAGAACCAACAGCTAATTTCCAAGAATTCTTGATGGGCGAAGTAAGATTTGCATCCCTTAAGAAACAATACCCAGAAACAGCTGAAGCATTATTTGCGAAAACAGAAAAAGACGCTAAAGAAAGATTGGCAACGTATAAAAGACTTGCTCAATCATAAGAAGTAAAAAGTAACTCCTTCGAATATAAGAGGCATTTGATAGCTCGCTATGCGAGCCGTCAAATGCCTCTTTGTTCTATAATCAGAAAGTATAAGTTTTTTGGGGTAAAACCACTGAACCACAAAGATGCAATGCAGCACACAAAAGAGCACGTTAAACACAGAGAACACAAAGATGAACAAAGAACACAGAGACATTTTCTACCCCTTTGTGTTCTCCGTGTCCGCAAAGCGGCTTTGTGTCTTTGTGTTTCAAAACGTTTATTTAAAAAAGGACGCGAAGCGTTTTTCTTATGGCGTTCAATTATTGAGATACTTTTTGTATTAAAAAAAGTGTAACATATCAAGAAAAATATTGTATAATTATATCCAATACTAGATTAAAATTACGCTTCTGCATTTAAATTTAGTGTTAGAAGCATATAATACTATTTTTAGATTAAGGAGGTTATATAATTATGGATATTATATACCGTACTGGAAGAGAAGAAGATAGTCTCAAAATTGCTGAAGGAATCGATCGTGCATCAGGTGGCATTGTAGAATTTTTGTTTCATGATTTGCTAGATCAATATACGCCCACCCAAGTAATGGCGAAATCAATAAAAGAAAAGCAGGGAACTGATTCCTATGAAAATGCAATTGTTGCAGAGTATCAAGGGAATATTGTAGGCATTGTTTATTCTTATTCAGCCCGATATCATGGCATTACCGATAATACTAGAAGTTTCTTTCCTAATGACCGACTCACATTTCTAAAAGATTTCTATAATTCGCGAGTTGAGGATAGCTGGTTTTTAGATTCCATTTATGTAGATGGTGCATTTCGTGGCACAGGTATTGGGAGTAAATTAATTGAATTGACAAAGCAAAGAGCAAAAGACAATGGGTATAACAGACTAAGTTTAATGGTGATGGCTGATAATGCAGTAGCAAGACGAACCTATGAACGCAATCAATTCGAAATTGTAAAACATATCGATGTGCAAGAACATAGATTAATTCCTCATAAAGGTGGAATCTATCTACTGGTCAGTAACCTGAATGACAACATCTCCGATAATGAAAAGTTAGGCATCATGACTTGATTTTCTGACAATTCTGTGATATTATACGAAATGTAAAACGATAGTATTTCTAGGGTACACGTTACTCTTAGCTATGTTCAACCGACTCATCGATTTTGGGAGCCTACGATTATGTAGCTATCACGCCTCCTAGGAGAGGACGGTAAAAGCATGATTTTTAAAGCACCCACCTGCTGGATAGCGGGGTTTGAACATAGCAGGAAAACGATAAATTGGATGTACTATCTTTATAAGTTTTTAAGAGCATAGGTTGTAGCCTGTGCTTTTTTGTTTACGGCATAGTTAAGAGTATCGAGTTAAAGGAAAAACCAGCACTGAGTAAGTGCTGGTCTTCAAAGAAGGACTTTATCTTTTTACTTAATGTAACGACGCGCTCCAATATAATGTTCCGTGTAATAAGCGTCACTCAAAGAACTAATTGTTACTTGTTTTGCAACGGAACTATCATGAATAAATTGTTGATTACCCATATAGAAACCAACATGAGATGCACCAGGTTTATATGTGGTGAAGAAAATTAAGTCGCCAATTTGTAGATTTGATTTATCTACAGGAGTACCTATTTCATATTGCTCAGCTGCAGTCCGAGGAAGAGTAATACCATTTTCTTTCATAACAAGTTGGGTAAAACTTGAACAGTCAAGCCCGGTAACAGGTGATTCTCCTCCAAAGACATAAGGGACGCCCAAATAGGTTTTGGCAGTTGCGATTATAGCATTACCTTTGTCTGTATTAGTAAGTGACTTACCATCATTAGATGGTGCTAAAGGCGTGATATTGACGGCTGGATTTTGGAGCGGATTGCTTTTCCCTAATAAATTTCCTAATAACATGCCAATCAATACATTTAAGAAATTAAAGGAAGACGATTTATTATTGTCCGAAGACATAGTTTGGGATAATGTATCCAAAGGCGAAGCCGCCATTGCCGCAGGTATTGGCATAATTAAAGTGAAAGAGAAAGTGAGAAGGGTAAGAAGTATAATGGGCTTACGGTATTTATTCATATAATAACCTCCTATTTTAGTAGAGTGATAATTTATAATTACTAACAGAATAATAATACTGAAAAAAATGTATTATGTAAACAGGTAATATCTACAATTATCCTAGATAAAGAAGACTTGATTCATATGGAGTTTTAACTCCCACTTATAGAAGATGGGAGTCTTAGAGCGGTTTAGTAATCGGATAAATTGCTAGACTTTTATACTTAGAATGAAATACAATAGATTATATATAGGAAAGTAAGTGTATTATTGTTATTGCACCAAGGAGGGATCTGTGCTTGCGAAAGTTTATTCTTGTGTATAACCCTGTATCAGGTGATGCAAGTTTTAAATTTAAATTAGATCATGTGATTGAATGTTTTCAAAAAAAGGGATGTATCATCATTCCACTGCGAGTTAGTAATGAACAAGAGACTAAGAGTTTCGTTATGTTATCTCGGGAAATAGCTGTAGATGGCATTATTGCATCGGGTGGGGATGGAACCATTCATGAGGTGATAAATAGTATGCTTGAAGGTGAAATTGATTTGCCATTAGGCATTATTCCTAGTGGTACATCAAATGATTTTGCGGCTTATCTACAATTAGATAAAAATATTGAAACTTGTGTAGAAGTTATTACTGCAGGAAAAAGCAAAACCTTTGATGTAGGAAAAGTAAATAATAAATACTTTTTTAATGTTGCTAGTGCTGGACTGCTGACATCAGTAGCCCACAGTGCGGATAGTATGCTAAAAAATACACTGGGGAAAATAGCTTATTATTTAAAAGGCCTTGGAGAGCTGCCTAATTTTCGAGCTTTAAAAATGCGATTTGTTGCTGATGGCCAAGTCATAGAGGAAGACGTATTTTTGTTTCTTGTAATGAATAGTGGCAATGTAGGGGGATTCCCTAATCTAGTACCAGACGCTAAGATTGATGATGGTAAACTTGATTTATTTATTGTAAATAAATGTAATCTGCCAGAATTAATGGGTTTATTTATCAGCTTTTTAAAAGGCATACACTGTAATAGTAAATATGTTACTTGTATACAAGCCGAACATATTTACATTGAATGTACAGAAGAGGTAGATAGTGATTTGGATGGAGAGTTAGGTCCTAAGCTTCCCCTTGATATTCGGGTTGCTCCAGGAAAAATCAAAGTTTTTAGTATGTAACTGGCTATGATACCACCTTTAAAAAATTAGATAAGTATTGACAGAGATCATTTATATATGGTATTATCAAAAAAATAAATAAGCTCTTATCGAGAGTGGTCGAGGGACTGGCCCTATGACACCCAGCAACCGGCAGTAATGCAGTGGTGCTAATTCCAGCAGGATAATTATCCTGAAAGATAAGAGGAAGACGTTTTTCATTGCATAAACCTCTTTCCTCGGAAAGAGGTTTATTTTATTTAGAAAACATAAAATAGGAGGATATTATGAGATTAGACTCTAAAATTGTACACATTGGTGTCTGTACGGATACAAAAACAGGAGCGCTAAGCACACCTATCTATCAATCCGCTACCTTTCGCCATCCGGCTCTTGGTGAGAGTACTGGTTTTGACTATACCCGTAGCCAAAATCCTACAAGAAAAGTATTAGAAGAGGGAATTGCTACATTAGAAGGCGGTGCAGTAGGATTAGCCTTTTCTTCAGGCATGGCTGCGATTACAGCGATACTAATGATTTATAAATCAGGAGATCATTTAGTTGTAGTAGAAGACTGTTATGGTGGTACCTATAGAGTGATCGATAAGATATTCAGTAATTTTGGGTTAACGGTAAGCTTTGTAGACGGCAGTAGTAAAGAAGAGGTAGCACAAGCGATTACCCCTCTAACGAAGGCTATTTTGGTAGAAACACCTACCAACCCATTAATGAAAATTGTTGATATACGTGCTATAATTGCACTAGCGCAGGAAATGAATATTCATACAATCGTTGATAATACTTTTTTAACGCCTTATTTTCAACGTCCCTTAGAACTCGGAGCTGATATCGTAATTCACAGTGGTACTAAATATTTAGCAGGTCATAATGATCTAGTCTGTGGATTGGTTGTTGCTCGAGACGCTGAGTTAGGTGCCCGTATACGCTATGTACAAAATTCAACAGGCGGAGTTCTTGGGCCGAGTGATAGTTGGTTATTAATTCGCAGTATAAAAACCTTAGCATTGCGTATGGAAAAGCATAATGAAAATTCTCAAATTATTGCCAAATGGCTAAAAAAGCATCCCAAAGTGGTAAATGTATATTATCCAGGTTTAATGGAGCATCCAGGGAAGGAAATACATGATAGTCAGTCCTCGGGTTATGGAGGCATGCTGTCCTTTGTTGTTGATAATTCCCAATTGGCAGCGCAAGTATTGCGAAAGGTTAAATTAATTCGATTTGCTGAGAGTCTAGGCGGGGTAGAATCCCTTATTACATTACCAGCGGTGCAGACCCATGCGGATGTGCCTAGTGATGTTCGTGAGCGACTAGGAATATCGGACTGTTTATTACGTTTATCGGTAGGTATTGAAGATGCTCAAGATATTATCACTGATTTAGAACAGGCACTTTCGGAATAAAGGAGAAGTCAATATGAAGGAAAAAAGTTCATTTTCTGCAAAAGCACTTGCAGTCATTGATGAGAGTATCCAAAACATAGATTTTGGTGAAATCGTTTTAGTAGTGCAAGATGGACACATTATTCAGATTGAGCGTACTGAAAAAATTATTATTTCAAATCAGAAAAAAACCCAAACTGGAAAAGAGAAAAAAAGTATAGAGGAAACCAGTGTTCTTCGCAATAAAATATTAGGAGAACTATCTTCTTTAAAATATGGGCAGTTGGTTATAAAAATAAAGGATGGTAAAGCAGTTCAGGTTGAAAAAACCGAAAAGCGTCGTTTTCCTGAAGTCGAAGGAATTTATGGCGATGGTATTTAAAAAGGATTGACAAAGTTTGTTATTTGTGTTAATTTATATTTAATGAAATATTGAGCGGCTGATCAGAAAACTGAAGGCTAAGGAATGCTCCTTTTTGAGGGGAGCTTCCTTAGCCTTTTTCTTTTCGTAGCTAGCTAATAAAATTGGTGGAGGTAATTTACTATGGCTAAGATTGCAAAACAGTTGACGGATCTCATCGGTAATACACCGCTGTTGGAACTTACTAACTATAATAAGGAAAAAGCAATAGGGGCAAAAGTAATTGCTAAATTAGAATATTTTAATCCGTTGAGCAGTGTAAAAGATCGTATTGGTTATGCTATGATTGCGGAAGCGGAAAAACAAGGACTCATTAATAAAGATACTACGATTATTGAACCTACCAGTGGTAATACAGGTATCGCCTTAGCCTTTGTTGCGGCTGCAAAGGGCTACAAATTAGTTTTATGCATGCCTGATACTATGAGTATAGAAAGACGTAATCTACTGAAAGCCTTGGGCGCTGAATTAGTATTAACACCAGGTGTAGAGGGGATGAAAGGGGCTATTGGCAAGGCTGAACAATTGGTTGACGAAAATAGTAATTCGATTATCTTACAACAGTTTAATAATCCTGCTAATCCTGAAATACACAGGCAAACGACAGCTGAAGAAATCTGGAGAGATACAGACGGACAAGTAGATATCTTCGTTGCTGGTGTAGGTACTGGAGGTACCATTACGGGGGTAGCGGAAGTATTAAAAAAACGAAATCCTAATATTAAGATTGTTGCAGTAGAGCCATTTGATTCACCTGTGTTATCCGGTGGAAAGCCTGGTCCTCATAAGATTCAGGGAATCGGAGCCGGATTTGTACCTGCAGTAATTAACTTAGACGTTGTAGATGAAATTTTTGGTGTGCACAATGAAGATGCATTCACAGCAGCTCGAGAATTAGCTAAATCAGAAGGATTGCTCGTAGGTATTTCAAGCGGTGCTGCTACTTTTGCTGCGATTCAGCTTGCAAACCGGCCTGAAAATAAAGGGAAAAATATTGTCGTATTGCTACCTGATTCAGGAGAACGTTATTTGTCCACGGCTCTCTTTCAGCAAGATCTATAAGAAGTGGTACAGATCCAAGGTACTGATTTGTATAAAATAAGTGATGGAAGAAAGTGTCACGCTGAGCGCTGTGACACTTTCTTATTTTTCTAGCAAAAACAAAGATAAGAATGCAACATAAAAGATTTTGTTTTATAATAGAAAGAAGGTTCATTAAAATCAGGGGGGATACAATGCCGAAAATTACTAGTCAGGCTAAAAGGCTACGAATTTATATTGGTGAAACAGATCGCTATAAGGGAAAGCCCCTATACCAAGCGCTGGTGGAAAAAGCAAAAGAATTAGATATGGCAGGAGCTACTGTAGTTCGTGGTTTAATGGGTTATGGTGCGAACAGTCGTATACATACAGCAAAAATTCTAGATCTGTCTAGTGATTTACCTATAGTGGTAGAAATAATAGACAGCGAGGAGTATATGGATAAGTTATTGCCGTTACTTGATGAAATGGTGCAAGAGGGTTTAGTCATTATTGATGAAATTCAAGTAATTAAATATGGAAATAAGCCGCCTAAACGCTAATAACTACAATAGGTGAGGTGATAGTTTTGTTAAACGTGTTGGCGGTAGCGGTTGGGGGAAGTATTGGCGCAACTACTCGTTATTTGGTATCTATCTGGGCAGCTGGACGTTTTGGTACAGGATTTCCTTACGGCACATTGATAGTAAATGTTGTTGGCTGTTTTATCATAGGCGCTTTTATGGCAGCAACAACAGAAAAGTTTATTATAAGTCCTTATTGGCGATTGATTGTTACAGTTGGGTTTGTTGGGGGATTAACCACCTTCTCTTCCTTTAGTTATGAAACCTTTAAATTAATGGAGGACGGCAGTTTGGCGTTGGCAATGTATAATATAATATCAAATTGTATTCTAGGATTTTTTGCTACCTGGCTAGGGATTGGCACTGCGAGACTTTTTTAAATAAAAAAATTAGCACTCATTGTCAGGTTTGATTTGGAATGGTATAATTAAATTACTTAAATAAAGCTCTGCTTAAATATAGCAGAGCTTTATTTAAGTAATTTAATGACTGCGTAGTCCATAGTGCGCAGGAAAAATGTTGTAATAATTAAAAAATTTACATAGATGGTAGAAATTGCTCAAAAATAGTCTATAAAAATGATTTGGAGGCAGAAATGAAGCATTTCCGTGATACAATTGGTTCTCATGATTCGCAAAATAAACGTCAGCATATATTGCAGGCAGCTTATGTAGTTTTTTCTCGTAAAGGGTATCATCGTGCTACTGTTGATGAAATTATTGCTTTAGCTGACACGGGGAAGGGGACTGTATATAACTATTTTGTCAATAAAGAGCAGCTTTTCTATACCTTGATCAAAGAGTGCAGCGCTCCATTTCAGACTATTTTAGAAGATATCGTAAATTCTTCGGAACCTCCTTTTCAAAAAATTGAAACCATGATTAAAGCATTTTTAGAGTTCTACGTAGAAAATGCTGACTTATGGCGAGTGATGATGCATGAAGTGCGGGGGTTTGGAGTTACTGGATCGTCAAATTTTAGTCAAGAGCAACTTGATAAATACCAAACCTGTTTTTGTGAAACCATTGGAATGATCGAAAAAGTACTAGTAGAAGCAAAGGAAAAGGGGGCGATTCGCGCCAGTTGTGATGCGACAAGGGCCGCTCATTGCTTATTTAGCGTTATTGTTACCTTTGTATTTCGTTGTTTTGTTACAGAAGATATTAGCGAAACAGCTCATGCAATTACCGATCTTTTTCTTTATGGTGCAGCCTCTCAATGAAGAAATAATCGAACATGACTATATGGTTATGTTTTATATAGGGATAAATAACTAGTAACGTAAAGAATATATTATCTAGATTTGAGTTTTTCAGTTCTGTTTCTTGAATGTATAAAAAAGCTTGATCTCATTGAGATCAAGCTTTTTACTTTAAATAATATTATAGTGTTGCGGTGCCTTAGCCTTGGTGATTTGCTTCTTTATGAAAAACACAACTGCTAATAAGGGGAAGATTGTCCACAGCAGTAGGTTTCCGCTTTTAATTAAGAGGTACAATAAGCTAACAGCTATTAAGGGAACGACTATCCAGATACAGAAGATGGAAAAGACGTCACTAAGAGTTTCTCTAACCATTGCGAAAACCTCCTGCCGTAGCATTGGGCTCTTCCTGTACAATTAAAGTAATTGTACTATTAAGTGGCATTAGACACTTAAGAAGAGGTAAAAAGTATAACACTTCTTAGCCTCATTTATATGAAATTATGGACTCCATTAGAATGTTCAACGGAATCATCTCCCATATTGTACGTTGGCAAAATATCTAAATTGTTCAATGGAATCACCCCCAGTACAGGATGTGGTTTTATGCTGGAATTTAATTCCTTAACTTGTCTTAAGTATAATACGAAAAAGTACAAAATTCAACATATTTCGATGGAAGTTTTACATGTATACATAAAACATGTTGAGGAAGATTAAAAAGCAACTAGTATGTATGAATTACTAGATTGAGTGAAAAATAGGAAAGTAGAATAAACTGCATAGTAAGCAGGATTTTTTGCATTTTTGTGTAACAACTATAATACAGAAGTAGACGAAGAGGGGTTAGATAGGAGGTAACTGATGTTATTTGATAGTCACATGCATACGTGTTTTTCTACCGATTCAAAAATGAAAATGGATGAAGCTGTGGCACGGGGGCGAGAATTAGATATTGGTATAACGATTACGGAACATATGGACATCGCCTACCCGGAACCTATGTCATTTATTTTTGATGTAGAGAAATATTTTGCTGATTATAATACATTTCGTAGTGACAAAGTCCTTTTAGGCATAGAAATAGGGATGCGTTCGGATTGCTTAGAGGAAAATTGCAAATTGGTAGAAAAATATCCCTTTGATTATGTGATTGGGTCAGTGCATGTCATTGATAATATTGATATTTATGCAGCTGAATTTTATCATGAGAGAGATAAGAAGGATGTATATGAACAATATTTTAAAACAATGAAACAATGTGTAACCTGCTATGATAGTATTCATAGTTTAGGTCACATTGATTACATTGCTAGATACGCTCGTTTTAAAGATCCAGAAGTCTATTATCATGAATTTAAAGATTATATTGATGAGGTTTTACTTATTGTTGCCCAAAAGGGAAAAGCGTTGGAGATTAATACTAGACGGCTGGTCACAAAAGAAGCTGTGGAGATCATTATGCCAATCTACAAACGTTTTTATGAAGTAGGTGGACGTTTAGTAACAATTGGCTCCGATGCGCACCATGTAAAAGATATTGGCAGGGGTTTGGATGTGGGCTTTGAGATTGCAGAACGATCAAAACTTGATGTCGTATACTTTAAAGATGGTAAACCTCAGTATCAAAAATAAATGAAGTTCATCCCCTGATAAGACAAAACCCAAAAACACCAATAGCAGAAAGGTCCCCCTATTGTAGTAGTTTGTGCACTACATTAGGGGGACCTTTTTAATATATTCCGTCTATACCTACCAAGCTGGTATCAGGGTACCTTGATACCGTTCCTTCACAAAATTTTTAACTTCTTCTGAGTGATACGCTTTGATGATTTTCTCTAGATCCTTATCATATGTATCCCTAGTACGAGCCACCAACAACATAACATAGGGTGAGTTATTGTCCTCCAAGGCAAGTGCGTCCTTTACAGGTATTAAGTTTGCCATAGTAACATAGTTCACATTAATAAGAGCAAGGTCAACACTATTAATAACAGTGCTCATTTGCGCTGAATCAATTTCTAGAAAAGTAAGATGCAAAGGATTATCAACAATATCGTTTACTGTTCTTGTGTAACTTTCTATATTACGGCAGGTAATAAGACCTGTTTTTTCTAGTAGTAATAAGGCTCGACTGCCATTCGTTAAATCTTTGGGGATGGCAACTTTGCCGCCACTTGGTACATCGGACAAATTTTTTATTCTTTTTGAGTAGATGCCCATAGGGGATAATATGGTTTTTGCAATAGCAGTCAGTTCGTGATTATAATCTTCTTGTATAGAAGTAAGATAGGGCTGGTGTTGAAAACTGTTCATACGAATCTTTCCGTGATACAAAGAATCATTGAGTTTACTATAATCAGTAAACTCAATGATTTGAACATCGAGGCCATCCTTTGCAACTAGTGTTTTCACTAGGCTCATGATTTCAGATTGAGGGCCAGCTGAAACTCCCACCTTTATTGGTTTGTATACGGAATTCATATGTTGTAGACTATGCCACGACAATAATGCCGCGATTACTACTAGCAATAAGAAAGTCGTGAGGATTTTCAGCCTTTTTCCCACAAAGTTCCCTCCTGGTTTTTAAAATGCTGGTACGACAGCACCTTGGTATTTTTCATTAATAAATTTCTTTACTTCATCAGAAGTCAAAGCTTTTGTTAATTTTTGAATTTCGGGACGATTTTCATCACCTTTACGCACCGTTAGTATATTAACATAAGGTGAATCTTTTTGCTCAATAAATAGAGCATCTTTTGTTGGTACTAATTTTGCTTCTAATGCATAGTTGGTATTAATAACAGCAATCGCTACATCTTCAAGAACACGTGGAAGTTGAGGAGCCTCTAATTCGCTGATTTGAATGTTTTTGGAATTAGTTACAATATCATTTACTGTCGCACTAACACCTACACCGTCTTTTAATTTAATAATGCCTGCTTTTTCAAGAAGTGCAAGAGCACGGCCACCATTAGTGGGGTCATTAGGAATGGCAACTTTAGCGCCAGCAGCAAGTTCGTTTAGATTTTTAATTTTCTTAGAGTAAATACCCATCGGTTCGATATGCACTGCTGCAGTATAGGTTAATGCCAAATTACGTTCTGTAGAAAATTTAGTAAGGTAAGGAATGTGTTGAAAGAAGTTTGCATCTAATTCTTTTTCAGCCACAGCAATATTTGGTTTTACGTAATCAGTAAATTCAACGATTTGCAAATCAATGCCCTCTTTAGCTAAAGTTGGTTTAATTACATTTAAAATTTCTGCATGAGGTACTGCCGTAGCGCCAACTTTTAGTACAGTAGCTTTACTTGCTGGACTTGCAGGAGCCTTTTCTTGGCTGCATCCGCTCACTAATAGACCTAAACTAAGAATTCCAATAAGAACAAGAACCAGTTTTTTCATTATTTATAATCCCCCTGAAATTTTTTTATAGAAAGCACCTAAAAACTCAATTCGTGCTGCTCCTATTTTTTGTTGAGACGATTGGATAGATAATCGCCAGTGGACTGTACGATTTGTACTTGTGCAATTAAGATAATAACAGTGATTAACATGATATCAGCCCGGAAACGTTGGTAGCCATAGCGAATGGCTAAATCTCCTAAACCGCCGCCGCCAATGGCTCCAGCCATGGCCGAGTAGCCAATAAGACTAATAATTGTTAATGTTAATCCAAGTACAATTGCGGGCATAGCTTCTGGAATTAGGACCTTTGTAATGATTTCTCTAGGAGATGCGCCCATGGCTTGTGCTGCTTCAATGACACCATAATCAACTTCCTTGAGAGCTGATTCTACGATACGAGCGACAAAAGGGATGGCGGCAATGCTTAGTGGGACGATGGCCGCATTGGTGCCGATGGAAGTACCAACTAATAATCGAGTGACTGGAATAATAGCTACCATTAAAATAATGAAGGGTGTGGAGCGAGTCGCATTTACAATAGCCCCTAATATTCGATTAAGGGAAGTATTTTCAAGAATATGTCCTTTATTCGTAGTTACTAAAATAATACCTAAAGGTATACCAATGAGAGCTGAGATAAAGCTAGAAACAGCAACCATATAGGTAGTTTCCCATAAGGATTTAACCAGCAACGCGAGCATGTCTTGCGACATAACCAATCACCTCAATTCCTAATTCACGTGTTTTTAAATAACTAAGTGCTTGCTGAAGAGCTGCCTGTTCACCTGATAGTTCTACAATTAATGTACCAAAAGGAGTTGTTTGAATATGATCTATGTTCCCGTATAAAATACTGGCATCAATGTTAAAACGACGAATCATACTAGAAATAACAGGTTCTTCGGTAGAGTGACCAATAAAGGATAAACGCAAAATAAGATTGCTATCAGCAGTAGGTACTGGTGATAAGGTAATATCATTGAAGAAGTCTGGTAAGTTATGATTGATGATAGCACTAATAAATTCCTTAGTAGTATTTGCTTGGGGTTGAGTGAAAATATCAATTACATTGCCCTGCTCAATGATCCTGCCCCCCTCAATGACTGCAACCTGATTACAGATTTCTTTGATAACCTGCATTTCATGAGTAATAAGCACGATCGTGAGTTGGAATTTGCGGTTAATATCTTTTAATAATTCTAAAATAGACTTGGTTGTTTGGGGGTCAAGGGCAGAAGTGGCCTCATCGCACAAGAGTACTTTAGGGTGATTTGCTAATGCCCTTGCAATACCAACCCGTTGTTTCTGCCCGCCGCTTAGCTGAGATGGATATTGATCCTTTTTATCAGTAAGTCCAACTAATGCGAGTAAATGCATAACCTCTGTATCGATCTCTTCTTTACTACGCTTTGCCAGTTCTAAGGGGAAGGCTATATTTTGATAAACCGTCCGAGAAGATAGTAAGTTGAAGTGTTGAAAGATCATGCCTATTTTTTTACGCTGTTCTCGTAATTCTTGTTCGTTTAAAGACGTTAGTTCTTGGTCATCCACTATTACAGTACCTTTAGTAGGACGTTCTAACATATTAATGCAACGGATTAGTGTGCTTTTTCCAGCGCCACTTGTTCCGATAATCCCGAAAATCTCTCCTTGTTCAACAGTTAAATTAACTCCATTTAAAGCGTGAATTGTGCCGTTGTCGCTTTGGTATACTTTTTCTATATTTTCAAGTCTAATCAATGGAATCTTTCCCTCCTTATAATCTTTTGATGCATAAAAAAACCGCTTCACAATAATGAAGCGTGCTATCAATCTGAATTGCGCTTCATCTGCCAGGATTAGATCCTGTGGAATTGGCACCGTTTCACAAAAGTGAATGGTTGCCGCAGCTTCATAGGGCCATTCCCTCAACTGCTCTTGATGAAAAAATATTAACTTGTTGAAACATATATTATCATTTTTGAAAAATGGTGTCAAGAAAAAAATCACTTTGCAAATTAGGAATGGCAATGTTATAATTTCACTAAGTAAAGCTTAAAAGGGATAAAGGATTTATCCTACAGTAGGAGGAAAGAAATATGGCTACGAATCCCAAGTTGAAAGATGAACTGACAGATCAATTATTCCGTTCTATATTACTGCTAGAAAATGAAGAAGAATGTTATCAGTTTTTTGAAGACATTTGTACAGTAAGTGAATTGAAGTCTCTTGCCCAACGGATGGAAGTAGCACGGATGCTAAAGGCTGGTCATACCTATGATGATATTGTCGACAAAACAGGAGCAAGTACTGCAACGATTAGTCGAGTAAAGCGTTGCTTGAATTATGGTGCAGATGGATATAAGTTTATGTTAGAACGAATTGAAAGCCAAAATAAGTAGGGTCAGAAAATATTTCAACTAAGTTAGGAGTGTTTATTTTTATGGGTCAAGATGAATTCGTGCCACAAATTCCCTATGGTACAAGAGATTTTCTGCCGAAAGAAGCTAAGCAGAAACGCGCTGTAGAAGGGGCTTTAGCCCATTTATTTGCTAGTTGGGGCTATGATGAGGTTGTGACTCCGACGATGGAATATTTAGAAACAATGGCTGTAGGAGCTGGCAATGAGCTAGAACAGCATATGTTTAAATTCTTTGATAAGAACAACCGAATCTTAGCGCTTCGCTCAGATATGACGACTCCTATGGCGCGGGTTGCAGCGACTCGTTTTAAGGAAAGTCCCAGTCCAATGAAATTATTTTACTTAACAAATGTATTTCGTTATGAGCAAGCTCAGGCTGGAAGACAATGCGAATTTTATCAAGCTGGTGTGGAAATTATGGGAGTTTCTGAGCCTACCGCTGATGCAGAAGTCATCGCGTTGGCTGTAGAAGCCATGCTTACATCCGGGTTACAAAAGTTTCAAATTGGTTTGGGGCAAGTGGATTTTATTAACGGTATAATGGAACAAAGTGAGCTTTCTCTCTCTCAAAGACAACAGGTAAAACAAGCTATGGTGACAAGAAATTTAGTAGGATTAGATGAAATTCTTGTCAATAGCGGTTTACCAGAAGGAGAACAAAAGTTACTTAAGAATATACCATTACTTCATGGTACAAAAGAAATGCTTAAAGAAGCTTATAGTATGGTAACCAATGAGAAGAGTCGCAAGGCTTTAGATAATTTATCTGCTATCTATAGTTTGTTAGAAAGTTACGGCGTTGCCCAATATGTAGATTTTGATTTAGGAATTATTCGTGATTTTGAATATTACACAGGTATGGTGTTTGAATGTTACACACCAGGACTTGGTTTTCCCATATGTGGTGGCGGCCGGTATGATACTATGTTAAACTCTTTTGGTATGAACTCTGGTGCTACTGGTTTTGCCTTAGGTATAGAACGCGTATTGTTAGCACTAGAACGTCAAGGTATTATTGGTACTCCCAATTGCAAAAGTGTTTATGTTGGTTGGGGAGAAGATAAGTTGGCAGCGGCCATTGGACAAGCAGAATCATTGCGTAAATCAGGTCAATGTGTAGAACTTGCTTTGATTCCTCAGTCAAAAATAGCAGCTGAGACCAGTCAAAGAAGCAAAGGTTATGTCAGTTTGGTTTATGTAGAGTAATAGGTGGATGGATACATGTTTAACCGACTAAAACAAGTAATTGCTGCACTTACTGCAAAGATTACACAAGAAGATAGAAATTTTGTAAGCTTCTATTTAAGCTCCCCTGCCGAGGGATTATTTTGGAATATGAACGTACCTGATCAAAGGCATGCCCTTAATGTAGCCTATACAGCTCTTGACTTAGCAAAAAGCCACCCTAAAATCGACGCTATACTGTTAGTGAAATGTGCTTTACTCCATGATGTAGGGAAAATTAAGAATGATGTTAGTACATTTGATAAGATTATCACTGTAATTGGACACCGTCTGGCTCCGAGTTGGGCAAAAAAATGGGGTAGGCTAGGGCGAGGCAATAAACTAAGTAATCTTCGCCATGCATTTTATGTCTATTTTCATCATGCTGAACGCAGTGCCGCTATGCTAAGGGACATTGGTGAATGTCCTCAAATAATTGAAATTGTTAGGATACATCATAAAACTCCAGCAGAGAATGATCCGCTGGAGTTAGTGATACTTAGAAAGTCTGATAATATGCATTAGGGCTATATAGCTAATTAATAGCCCTTTTTCTTATCAATACAATTTAACATTTCTTTACTTTCAAGGAAGCGGGAGAGATTGTCAGTGAAGAGCTTAATGGCGCGGTCAAGATAATTGGGTGATAAGGCTGCTACATGTGGGGTAATAATCACATTTTCCATGTTCCATAGAGGGGAAGTATCTGGCAAAGGTTCTTCATCGAATACATCTAAGCCAGCGCCTTTTATTAGGCCCTGCTGTAGAGCAGTCGCCAGATCTGCTTGCTGAATGATACCGCCCCGAGCAATATTAATGAGGTAGGCTGACGGTTTCATAGCAGAAAATTCTTTTAGCGTAAATAAATTTCTGGTTTCGTCTACCAAAGGTAGAGCAATTACTACGAAATCGGAAAGGGAAAGTAATTCATGGAGCTTTTCGGGAGGATATAGTTCATCTACGAAGAGCTCTTTTGTCATTGTTTGTTTGCTGGCGAGAACCTGCATACCCATTCCTTTTGCTTTTTTCGCAATTTCTCTGCCAATGCTGCCAAGTCCAACGATACCGATGGTTTTATCGTGGATTTCATCAACAGGAGTACGTTTCCAAAGGCTTTTTCCTTGTTGCCTGATAAAGACGGTGAGTCCTCTTGTAAATGCCAGCATCATAGACAGAACATGCTCTGATACGGGGATGCCATGAATCCCTTTTGAATTGGTTAAGATGGTAGTGGCAAGTTTCATTTCAGGGAAAACCAAACTTTCAACCCCGGCGCTTAAGCTATGCACCCACTTTAGTTTAGGCGCAGCAAGGTAGAGGGAACGAATATCCATGGATCCCCAAGTTAATAAAATATCAGTGTCATGAATGTGATCAGCAGCTTGAGCCAAATCGCAAGTTATGACATTGCTGTTAGGTTCGACATTTTTAATCGCCTCTATATGGTGATTAGCTAAATTGTTAATGACGAGAATATTTAATTTGGGCATAATAGATGCACCCCTTTTTACTATTTTATCAACAAGGAACAGAGAGTAAGGCAAAAATCAGGAACAATCCATTAAGAATGAAAAAAAAATGTAGACTGATAGTTGAAAAAGAATATTTTTAGTTTCTTGCCAAATAATTCTACATATACACGAAAAAGTCCTACATTTTCATTGACGAATATTTTAATAAATGTTAATATATCTATATATTAACGCTTTAAATAACTAAAGGATTCAAGGAGGTTCTTCATGACATCGAGCGACATGGATTATCTTACAATAGCTTTGCCTAAAGGCAAATTATTTGCCCCTTCGGCAGATATGTTAGCAAAGGTAGGATGTACTGCAGAAGATTTGAGTGAAAACTCTCGTAAGTTGGTTATAACCAACGAAAAAGAGAAGTTACGATTTATTATAACCAAAACAGCAGATTTACCTACATATGTTGAATATGGGGCTGCTGATATCGGCATTATTGGTAAAGATGTACTGCTGGAAGAAAATAAAGATGTATACGAATTGCTAGACTTAAAGTTTGGTTTATGTCGAATGATGGTGGCTGTACCAGAAGCCTTGCAACAAGAAAAATTAAGCGATTATGCTCATATGCGGGTTGCAACGAAATTTCCAGCAATTGCAGAACGCTTTTTTCATAGCATGGGTATTCAAATGGAATTTATCAAATTAAATGGTTCTATTGAATTAGCACCAATGGTTGGCTTAGCGGAAATTATTGTAGATATTGTAGAAACAGGTCGTACCTTAAAGGCAAACAAATTAATCGAAGTTGCTACGATTCAACCGGTCACAGCACGTTTTATTGCGAATCGAGTTAGCTTTAAAATGAAGTTTGATCGGATTCATCGAATTACAGAAGGATTAAAGGCCTTGTTGGAAAGCGAGGTAGGCAAATGAGAGTTGTAGATACAAAAGATATTAGCCAAGAAGCCTTAGCAGAACTTTTGAGAAAACCTTCTTTTGATCAGGTGGTATTAGGAGAGGGAGCAAAAGCTAGTATCAAAAAAGTTTTTGGTAGCGAACTTACAGCTTCTCAAGTCGTAGATAAAATTGTTCAGGATGTGCGTCTTCAAGGAGACGAAGCAGTTCTTAAGTATACAAAAGAAATTGATGGTGTAAGATTAACGACTGAGAGCTTGGAAGTAACCGTAGGGGAATTTGAGGAAGCCTTGAAAAAGGTAGATCAAGAGGTATTAGTTGCAATACGTAAAGCCATTGCTAACGTAAAATCTTTTCACCAAGAACAACTTCCCAAGACCTGGCTTACCTATAGAGAGCATGGAGCCATGTTAGGACAAAACGTTACACCGTTAGAAAGAGTCGGAATCTACGTGCCTGGCGGCACTGCTATGTATCCTTCTTCCGTTATTATGAATGCAGTACCAGCTGTAGTTGCTGGAGTCAAGGAAATCATCATGGTAGTACCACCGGGTAAAGATGGCAGCGTCAATCCTAATGTACTTACAGCAGCCCGTGAAGCAGGTGTGACGAGAGTGTTTAAAGTTGGCGGAGCACAAGCTATTGCCGCTTTGGCTTTTGGCACGAAGCTAATTCCCCAAGTGGATAAAATTACTGGGCCAGGTAATATATTTGTTACCTTGGCTAAAAAAGCAGTGTACGGACATTGTGACATTGATATGTTAGCTGGACCTAGCGAAATTCTGATTGTTGCAGATGAAACTGCCAATCCCGCTTATATTGCTGCAGATATGTTGAGTCAGGCTGAACATGATGTATTGGCTTCTAGTATTTTGATTACCGATAGCAGTGACCTTGTTGGTAAAGTAGAGTTAGAAGTAAAACGTCAATTGTCAGAACTGCCTCGTAGAGAAATTGCACAAGAAGCATTAACAAGAAATGGTTTAATCATTGTGGCAAAGGATAGCATGCAAGCTATGGAATTGGCGAATTTATCGGCTCCAGAACACTTAGAGATACTAACTGCTGAGCCTTTTTCCATGCTTCCTCATGTACGTAATGCAGGTGCTGTATTTTTAGGACCTTATTCGCCAGAACCTTTGGGTGATTATTTTGCAGGACCCAATCATGTATTACCGACAGGGGGAACCGCACGGTTTTATTCTGTTTTAAATGTAGAGACCTTTATGAAAAAGACCAGTATTATTGCCTATACGAAAGAGGCACTTAATCAAGTTTCGGAGCAAGTAATTACATTGGCAAAAGCAGAAGGCTTACAGGCTCATGCAAATGCCATTCGAGTGAGGGGAAAATAATGATGTTTGATTATAGACCAGGATTAGATAAAATAAAACCTTATTCCGTAGAAGAAAAAGAGTGGGATAGTAAGCTAGATGCCAATGAGAGTCCTAGCAATCTGCCACCCTTAGTACATGAAAGGGTAATGAACCAGCTGGAATATATGGCATTTAACCGTTATCCTGATTTAGGAACCCGAGATTTTAGATCTCAAATCGCAGAAAATTTTAATACTACGGTGCAAAATACCCTAATTGGCAATGGTTCAAGTGAAATTCTGCTGGCTTTGTGTCAGACTTTCGGTGGGCCAGGTAGAAGTATTGTTTTTCCAGTGCCATCTTTTTCTATGTATGGTATTTACGCTCAGTTGACGGAGAGTAAGGCTATACCAGTAGAACTAAATGAAGAGTATGCTTTATCAAGAGATCAGGTAATCCAAGCAGCTCAACAGGCAGATGCTAAGTTAGTTATTTTATGTAACCCCAATAATCCTACCGGTTCTATCATTCCTAAAGGGGACATTGAGTATATTGTTAGTAATTTGAAGTGCCCAGTGGTTGTTGACGAAGCCTATTATGAATTCTATGGAGAGTCAGCCGTAGACCTAATGAGACAATATGATAATTTGATTATCGCTCGGACCTTATCAAAAGCCTACGGCCTAGCAGCTGCTCGTGTAGGGTATATGCTTGCCAATGCGGAAATCGTTTCCATGGTGGAACGAGTTATGATGCCTTATCATATGAATGCATTATCTCTTGTTACAGCAGAAGTCGTATATCAAATGCGTGATGAATTTCTGCCAATCATCGGGCAGATTATTGCAGAGCGTGAGCGTTTGATTACTTTGCTAACCGCATTACCAGATATTACAGTCTATCCATCAGAAACTAACTTTATCTTATTAAGAACAAAAAAAGCGAAAGAATTAAGCGCCTATTTATCCGATAAAAATATTGGTATCCGAGATTTTAGCTCGGCTCCTTATCTAACGAATTGTATTCGAATTACAGTGGGGACGCCGTTGGAAAACGATAACTTATCTAAGGCAATAGAAGTTTTCTTGAAAGAAGGTTCTTTATGATGCGTAGAGGAGCAGTATCAAGAGAGACAGCTGAAACGAAGATCGCAGTGGACTTAACCATTGATGGCACAGGAAAAAGCGAAATTGCTACAGGGATTGGTTTTTTTGACCATATGCTAATACTCCTAACGAAACATGGTTTTTTTGATTTACAGCTTACTACGAATGGTGATTTGCATGTAGATGGACATCATACCGTCGAAGATACAGGAATTGCTTTAGGGCAAGCTTTAACTAAGAGTTTGGGAGATAAAAGCGGCATTAAACGCTACGGTACTGCTTTTGTCCCGATGGATGAGGTTTTGGCTACGGTGTCCTTAGATATTAGTGGTCGTCCTTATCTGGTTTTTGATGCTGCAATTCCAGCACAAAAAATAGGTGATTTTGATAGCGAATTAGTAGAAGAATTTTTACGGGCTTTGTCGGTGCATGCTGGTTTAACTTTGCATGTACGTGTATTATCAGGGAAAAATTCTCACCATATTGTGGAAGCTATCTTTAAGGCATTGGGCCGAGCTTTGGATGAAGCAACATCTAAAGATGAACGAATTGTTGGAGTCATGTCTACTAAGGGGATGTTATAGGAGGGGTGACCATGATTGCCATTATTGATTATGGTATGGGTAATTTATTTAGTGTCGAAAAGGCATTCGTTAAATTAGGAGCAGAGGTTGTTGTTACAAGTAATCCAGAGGTTGTTGTAGCAGCGGATAAAGTCGTATTACCAGGTGTCGGTGCTTTTGGCGATTGTATGGAAAACCTTAGGGCTTATCAAATGATTGATGCAATTGCTGAAGTAGTTGCTAAGGGAACACCTTTTCTCTCTATTTGCCTAGGATTACAAGTTTTATTTGAAGGCAGCGAAGAAGATCCAGAGGTTAAAGGACTTGGGATTTTTCCTGGCATGGTGCGTAAGATAGAGGCTCCAAAACTTAAAATTCCTCATATGAGTTGGAATAGCTTGACCTTTTCTGGTAATAGTCCTTTGTTTGCTAATTTGCCTCAAGAATCTTTCGTATATTTTGTACATAGTTATCATGCAGTACCGGAGGACCCTAGTCTGATTACTGCAGTTACAGATTACGGTGGTCCAGTCACTGCTGCGGTTGGGCGGGGAAATGTGCAGGCAGTACAATTTCATCCGGAAAAATCTAGCAGCGTAGGTTTGGCAATGCTGGCTAATTTTAAGGAGATGAAGCTATGATTATTTTTCCTGCTATTGATATTAGAGGTGGAAAGTGTGTACGTTTGACAGAGGGACGTTTTGACCAAGAAACAATATTTGCGGACCATCCGATGGAGATGGCGCTTCGTTGGGAAAAAGAGGGCGCAGAATATCTGCATTTGGTAGATTTAGATGGTGCACTTGCTGGTAAACCAGTTAATCTGAAGGTAATTGGTGAGATTGCCAACACTGTAAAAATTCCCGTCCAATTAGGTGGTGGTATTCGGACGTTAGATACCATTGAGCAAGTGCTAAAAGCGGGAGTGCAGCGGGTAATTTTGGGATCAGTTGCCGTACGTCAGCCTGAGTTGGTAAAAGAAGCTTGTAGGCAGTATGGGGATCGAATTGTTGTAGGGATTGATGCTCGTGATGGCATTGCTGCTGTCGAAGGATGGGGCGTCGCAGGTGGTATTCGTGCAGAAGAACTGGGACAAAAGATGGCTGAGGTAGGTGTGGCTCGTATTATCTACACAGATATTTCCCGGGATGGAACTTTATCTGGAGTGAACGTTGCCGCTACAGCAGCTTTGGCGAAGGCTTCAAATATTCCCGTGATTGCTTCCGGTGGCGTTCGTGATTTGGCAGATATTAAAGCCATTAAAGAGGCAGTAAGTGAAGGTATTGAAGGTGTGATTGTCGGTAAGGCCATTTATACAGGCAGTTTATGCCTCGCCGATGCATTACAGTTGCTACAAGGAGAGTGAGACGATGTATACGAAACGGATTATTCCTTGTTTGGATGTGAAAGATGGGAGAGTTGTAAAAGGAACAAATTTTGTTGGACTTAGGGATGCTGGTGATCCAGTAGAATTAGCATCTATTTATGATAAAGAGCTTGCTGATGAGTTAATCTTTCTAGACATTACCGCTTCTTGTGAAGAAAGAAATACTATGGTGCAAATGGTAGAGCAAACCGCATCTCAGGTGTTTATTCCTTTTACCGTAGGGGGAGGAATTCGTACGGTAGATGATATTCGCAAGATGTTAAAGGCTGGGGCTGATAAAGTCTCTCTCAACACAGCGGCTATTAAAAATCCAGAATTACTTTCTGAAGGCGCAAAACGCTTTGGCTCTCAGTGTATTGTTTTGGCCGTTGATGCCAGACAGGCTGGAGAAGATAAATGGGAAGTATATATTAATGGCGGACGTACGCCGACCGGTCTTGATGTAATTGAGTGGGTGAAAAAAGCGACGGAGCTTGGCGCTGGAGAAATTTTGCTGACTAGCATGGATAAAGATGGTACCAAAGATGGTTACGACATTAAACTCACTAGAGCAGTTTCTGAAGCAGTAGGTGTTCCTGTGATTGCCTCTGGTGGTGCGGGAGAAATGGTACATTTTTATGATGTACTTACAGCAGGCAAGGCGGATGCTGTGTTAGCCGCCTCGGTATTTCATTTTGGACAATTTACCGTTGGTCAAGTCAAGCAGTATTTAAAATCGAGAGGGGTAGATGTAAGACTATGATCAATTTAGAAGGGATAAAATTTGATGAAAAGGGTTTAATTCCAGCTATTATTCAAGAAGAAGAAACAGGTAAGATTCTTATGCTGGCTTATATGAATGAAGAATCTTTAAGAAAAACAGTAGAAACTAAGATCACTTGGTTTTATAGCCGCAGTCGTCAAAGCTTATGGCAAAAGGGTGAAACATCGGGTCATGTGCAGCATGTGAGGGAGATCCGTTATGACTGTGATGGTGACACTCTTTTACTTCAAGTAAAGCAAATTGGTGTAGCTTGTCATGAAGGAACAGTATCTTGTTTTAGTCGTACCCTAGGGGATACTAACATGCAAGATGAAAAGCTGGTAGATACTAGTAAAATCTATGGGCAATCCGTAGCTACAGTACTAAATGAGTTATTCCATGTAATTAATGATCGTAAACGTAACCCAATAGCAGGATCTTATACTACTTATCTCTTTGAAAAGGGCCAGGATAAAATTCTGAAAAAAGTAGGAGAAGAAGCTGCAGAAACTATTATTGGTTCTAAAAATAATAGTAAAGAAGAACTACTTTATGAAATGGCAGATCTTTGGTACCACTGCTTAGTACTATTAGTACAGCATGATGTGAGCCTTACTGAGCTATTAGAAGAATTACAAAAAAGAAGAAAATAATAAATAGTTAATTGGAAGAAAGCAAAACAACCAATCTTTTATATGATTGGCGGTTTTGTTTTTTTTGGAGAAGAAGGGATTTTTTTGTAGAGTGGTGAAAGAATAAGAATATTATAGTATTTAGTGTATCAATTTTATAGAAGTTAGAGGTGTTACGATGTCAAAATCAATTGGTCATGAATTTATGCTGAAAACTCGGTATGAGAATATGGAACCAGCAGATCAGAATAATAAAATAGCACAACCACCTTTAGAAGCAAGTTATGATATCACAAAGACTGTGATTGATTTACCGATGCCCGAGGAAATTCCCCCCTTTATGATCGATTTTATGGCAGTGGTAGAGCTTCGAACCAGTGTACGTGATTATCAAAATATGCCGCTAAGTTTATTAGAACTCTCTTACTTACTGTGGTGTACGCAAGGAGTAAAACAAGTATTAGGCAATAAAGCAACTTTAAGGACGGTGCCTTCTGCAGGCGCGCGACATGCTCTAGAAACTTATTTACTAATTCATAATGTAGAAGGGGTAAAACCGGGGTTATATCGCTTTTTAGCCCTTGAACACAAACTAATAGAAGTAAACTTGGCAAAGGATATTTCCAAGGAGATAATCAAAGGCTGTTTAGCTCAAGGTTTTATCACCAAAAGTGGGGTGACATTTCTTTGGTCGGCAGAGGTTGAGCGCATGAAATGGCGGTATGGGGAAAGAGGGTACCGATACTTACATTTAGATGCCGGACATGTTTGTCAAAATTTATATTTAGCTGCGCAAGTAGTTGGTTGTGGTGTATGTGCCATTGCAGCGTTTGATGATGAATATATTAACTCTGTAATTGGCCTAGATGGTGAAGAAGAATTTATTATCTACGTGGCGACTGTTGGAAAAAGGTAAGAGTTAGTTAGAAATGCCTGAATAGAGAATACGTCTCGTCAGGTATTTTATTTTTATTGTCTTTTATGACTTTGGTTTCTATAATGAATATATATGTAAAGTAATATCAAGGTGGTGTGTGCTTGTTACTAACCAGAAATTTAAAACTGCAGACAAAAATAATGATTTTGGTATTTGCTGTAGTGGTTGTGGCATTATTGGTTACAAATTGGTTAACTTCTCGCAGTGTTGAGATAGAAATACAAAAGGGTACTGGAAGACAGGCAATTAGTATAGCACAGCTTGTTGCTCGTTCGCCTATTATCGTAGAGGGATTGACTGGAGAAAAGCAAATAAGTGAACTGCAAAGGTATGCGATGGAGAGTGCTGACGCAACCGATGTTCAATTTGTTGTTGTTTTGGATATGCAAGGCATTCGTAAGGCGCATCCTGATCCCGCAAAAGTAGGTGAAAAATTTGTCGGTGGTGATGAGGCAGAGGCGTTAGCTGGTAAAGAGTATATTTCCGTGGCAAAGGGAACCTTAGGAGATTCTTTGCGAGCTTTTGTCCCTGTATTTACTGCTAACGGGCAGCAGGTTGGTGTAGTCGTTGTTGGAATATTGCTTGAAGAAATTAAAATATTAGAGAAAGACACCCACAAGGCACTCCTTTTGGCTATTCTAATTGGTATGTTAATTGGGATTATCGGGGCATATTTATTATCACAGAATGTAAAAAAAACATTATTTGGACTTGAGCCGGGAGCGATTGCCAAACGACTTGAAGAAAGAAATGCTATGCTTGAATCTGTGCATGAAGGGATTATCGCAGTTGACAGACAAGGAATTATTTCTTTAGTGAATGATGAAGCTCTTAAAATGTTGGGTGTGGAGGATAGTCCAGTAGGAAAAAAATTCGAAGATTTTGTGCCAAATACAAATTTGATGGCAGTGATGGAAGCTAGAGTAGCAGAATTGGATCAAGATCAGGATTTTCAGGGAACATCTGTGATTGGAAATTGCTTACCAATGATAGTAAATGGAGAAGTTGTTGGTGCTATATCAACTTTTCGTGATAAGACGGAGGTAAAAGGGTTAGCAGAGGAATTAACAGGTGTTCGCAGCTACGTGGATGCTCTTAGAGCACAAGCTCATGAGTTTATGAATCAATTGCATGTTATACTAGGATTAGTAAAGCTTAAGAGTTATCAACAATTAGCGGTTTATATTAATCAAATCACTTCTGAACATGAAGAAGAAATAAATCTTGTTGCAAAACGAATTGAAGAACCTATACTTGCAGGTTTCGTCTTAAGTAAATTAAGTTTGGCTAGAGAAAAAAAAGTTGTTATGCATTTGGCAGAGGAAAGCTATGTACCTGCTCCTTGTGATCATGGAATTGTCCATGAAATGGTGACTATAATTGGTAATTTAGTAGAAAATGCTTTTGATGCTGTACGTTGTACCGATTATAAAGAGGTAGAACTGCATATGTATTATGATGAAGGAAGTTTATATATTATTGTAAGTGATACAGGAGAAGGGATTCTACCGGAAATAAGTAATACACTCTTTACAAAAGGTGTATCTAGTAAGGATGGTAATCGAGGTTTTGGGTTACATTTGGTTGAACGTAGTGTAAAATACTTAGCGGGAGAAATTGATTTTGAATCGCGACCAGGGGAGGGGACCGTATTTACGGTAAAAATTCCTTATAAAATAAAGGGGAATCAAAATGATTAAGGTATTAGTAGTAGAAGATGATCCTATGGTAGCAGAGTTAAATCGACGTTATATTGAAAGGATCCAAGATTTTACATTCTGCGGTATCGTTAAAAATGGTGAGGAAGCCTTAGCTGTTCTAAAAGAAAAGAATATTGATTTAGTATTGTTAGATATTTTTATGCCCAATATGAACGGGCTTGAGTTATTAGCTAAGATCCGTCAGCAGAACGTTAGTGTCGATGTCATCGTAGTATCTGCTGCACGAGAAAATCAAAGTATTCAAACGGCTCTTCGAAATGGAGCAGTAGATTATTTGATTAAACCTTTTGAGTTTGAAAGATTTCAAGCTGCTTTAATCGCTTTCAAAAAAAGATTGAAAGCGATAAGAGGGGAAACTGGCTTATCTCAAAATGATTTGGATCAGCAAATTTTTGCGAAAATACCACACAAAGACATTGAATTGCCTAAGGGGTTAGACCGAAATACGATTAAGCGAGTATGGGGGCACATTTTAGATAGGCAAGAAGAGTTTACGGCAGAAGAGATGGCTCAGTATGTAGGACTTTCTCCCGTTTCAATCCGTAAATATCTTAAGTATTTTCAAAGCATGGATTTACTACATGTAGAAATAAGTTATGGATCCGTAGGCAGGCCAGTATATCGTTATCGTTGCAACCGAGAAAAATAATAGTAGGAATAATCTCAATTTAAAAAAATAAAGTGTGATAGTGATACTTTAATAAAAGGAGATGTTTATGGCAACAGGAAAGAGAAAAGGAAAAACAAAAATTTGGTTATTTGTCATTTCGGTTATATTAATTGCTATTTTCTATGCCAAGGTTAGTCAAGACTCCAACCAACAGATTCCTCCAAAGCACACTATAGAGAAGACTGGTTCAGGAGCTGTAGTTGATTTCACAGAAACAACAAAAAAAATTCATACCGCTGTTGATGCTGCCTTGCAAAAAAGTCAATTTCCTGTAAGGGATACCAAAGAAATAACAAAAGAAATACCGCGTCAAAAAGTGGAAGGTACCATTCGTTGGCATACAAGGCAAGTGCTTGTGACTGTGCCAGCTGATGTATCTGCTGAAACAATGAAGCAACGAATGAATTCCGCAATTCAAAGTGCTGGGGGTCAAGTGCTATCTACTCAGCCTGATACGTATCAAGGATTAGCAGTGGTGCGCCTTGATATTGGCTTAAGGGATAAACTAGAGCAAGAAGATCTTACAATCATTAGTGATAGGGTATATCTTACTAAAGAAAAAGGTGCTGCCCCTGAGCCAACTAATGTGCCCGAAACAAAAGGAGAGGGAAAAGTTCGTGGAAAAATGGCACTTGTCATTGATGATTTTGGCTATAATCAAGAAACTATTAGTGCCTACGCAGCCATTAACCGTCCCCTTACCTTTGCTGTAATACCTTATCGACCTTTTAGTAATGAGGCTGCGTCTAGGGGATTAAGTTCAGGGCATCAAGTTATCTTACATTTACCTATGGAACCATTAGACCAAGGTGCTCAGTCAGAAGCACTGACGGTTACCGTCGCTATGAGTGATAAAGAGATACAGACAATGGTGCAGAAAGCGATTGATACAGTGCCTGGGCTAATTGGGGTTAATAATCACCAAGGGTCAAGGGCCACTGCAGACAAGCGGGTTATGAAAGATGTACTAAGTGTTTTAAAAGCTAATAACTTGTTTTTTGTTGATAGTCGTACCAATGGTCAATCCGTCGCTGCTGAAACTGCGAGGCAAATGGGTATACAAGCTGGGGAAAATGAATTGTTTATTGATAATACAAACGAAGTCAGTGCAGTAAAAGCAAAATTACGTACCGCACAAGAGATGGCAATAAAACATGGTTCCGTAACTGTTATCGGTCATGCTCGCATGACAACAGCTACAGCGGTAAGTGAAATGATACCCGAATTAGAGGCAGCAGGTATACAATTGGTTTTTGTTTCCCAACTTTTGAGGTGAAGAAATTAGATACTTCAGAAAATTGCGATATACAAATAGTAGGGTCTTATAATATAATAAAGAGAGCATGAAATAAAAAGACTTGAACTTTTCTTAGGCAGCAGCTTAGGGCATAGGACAAGTCTTTTTTTTAGATATAAGTATATGGTTACATTATCCAATCGGTCTAGACGTAAGGTTAGGGTAAAAAAAGGAGATGAAAATATGCCGAATGAGTTAGATTCCTCACGTATTCTAGCGATTGTTGAGGAAAAGGGGAAATCAAAGGAACATTTATTATCAATCCTTTTGGCAATTCAAAATGCATCAGGTAAAAATTATGTACAGGAAGAGTGGGCTAAAATTGTTGCTGCTGAACTAAACTTATCTCTTAGCATGGTTTATGATGTTTTAACTTTTTATTCTATGTTTTCGACAAAACCTCGAGGTAGGCATGTGATTGAGATTTGTAAGAGTACTCCTTGTTATATTAGTAAATCGGATGTAATAGCAAAAATTTTTGAGAAACATTTAGGTATCAAAGTTGGAGAAACAACGCAGGATCAACAATTTACTTTGCAGTATACTGCCTGTGTTGGGGCCTGTGATATAGGGCCAGTCGCAAAGATTGGTGAGGAAATATATGGGAATTTAACCGAAGATAAGATTAACAGCATAATTATAAAGTATCAGGGGGAATAGGTTATGGAAAAAATAGTTAAGTTAATTTCTCAAAGATGTAATAAAATAACCCCTGCATCTGTGGAGGAATATTGTAAAGCTAATGGATTTAATGGCCTTAAAAAAGCTTTTACAATGAAACCTGCTGATATTGTTGCTGAAATTAAAAAAGCGAGGCTGCTTGGGCGAGGTGGTGCAGCGTATCCTGCAGGGGCCAAATGGGAGCATTTACTGGAGATACCTGAGTTTCCTAAGTATATTGTTTGTAACGCAGATGAGGGGGAACCCGGCACATTTAAAGATAAATTATTATTAAGCCAAGATCCTTTGGGAATCATTGAAGGGATGACCATTGCTGGTTATGTTTTTAATTCTAATGATGGCTATATTTATATTCGTGGTGAATACGCAGCCATTCAACGGAATTTTCAAGAAGCCATTAATCATGCCATAGCGAGGGGATATTTAGGGAATAATATTTTAGATACAGGTTTTAGTTTTCATATTCATATTGTGACAGGAGCAGGCGCCTATGTATGCGGGGAGAATTCAGCCCTTTTAAATTCTATAGAAGGAAAGGCTGGACGGCCTAGAATCAAACCGCCTCATTTGGCAGAAGTAGGACTGTTTTCGCTGCCAACCTTAGTGAATAATGTAGAAAGTTTTGCTAACATTCCAGTGATTGTTCAATTGGGTGGTGAAAAATACCTTAGCTATGGGACAAAAGATAGTGGTGGGACAAAATTAGTATGTTTGTCAGGTCACGTAGCAAAACGAGGAGTATATGAGGTTCCTTTTGGTGTAACACTTCGTGATATTATTTATGATAAAGAAATTGGCGGTGGTACAACACAGGGGCAAAAACTCAAGTTCTTTCATTTAGGTGGGCAATCAGGTCCTTGTGGGATCCCTGATCAGTTAGATACTATATATTGCTATAAAGCGCTACGTTCTGCTGGACTAAGTGTCGGTTCTGGTGCAGTTGTTGTGATGGATGAATCGGTGTGTGTTGTTGATTATCTAAAGAAAGTTACTGAATTCTTTATTCATGAATCCTGCGGGAAATGTACGCCTTGTCGTGAAGGAAATTGGCAATTGTTTAAAATTCTATGCAAGTTTCAAGAAGGTTTGGCGGTGGAAGAAGACTTTGCAGTAATGAAACGCTTAGCGGATGCAATGACCAATGCATCATTTTGTGGGTTAGGACAATCTGCTGCAGTAGCTCTTACGAGTTGCTTGAAATATTTTAAGGATGAGTTTAAAGCCCATAGTAAGAAACAATGTCCTGCTGGCCATTGTTTTATCGATGAGAGGGGTGAATAATATGCAGCATGTAGAAAGTGGAAGAAATGAAGTGACATTGATGATTGATGGGCTTTCCGTGACAGTACCAGAGGGAACTCTAATTATTGATGCCGCTAAGAAGGTTGGAGTTCAGATTCCTGTACTTTGCTATCACCCAGACCTTGCAGTACGAGCCACTTGTCGAGTTTGCTTAGTAGAAATAAAAGGGCAAAAGAAACTAAAAACTGCTTGCAGTAATGAAGTATGGGAAGGCGCTGAAATTATTACAAACAGTAAGATAGTAAGAGATACTAGAAAAACTGTATTAGAACTTATTTTAGCATCTCATCCACAAGACTGTCTGCATTGTATTCGTAGTGGTAATTGCGAGCTGCAGCAATTAGCAACAACTTTTGGCATTGGTAAACCAGTGTTTGAGCCGGTGATTAATGGCGAAAATAAACTGCCAATTGATAAAGGAAATCCTTCAATTGTGCGTGATGCAAATAAGTGTATAAAGTGTGGCCGTTGTGTTGCTGTTTGTCAAGAGATACAAGGTGTTGGGGCAATTAATATAGCCAATCGTTCTAGAAAATACGAGATTAGTACTGCTTATGACAAAAAACTAGAGGAGAGTCCTTGTGTTTTTTGTGGACAATGCATTGCAGTATGCCCTGTTGGCGCACTTTATGAAAAGAATAATACAGATGAGGTGTGGGAAGCTCTTGATGATGAAGAAAAACATGTAATCGTACAGGTTGCACCTGCCGTAAGAGTAGCCTTAGGGGAAGAGTTTGGTATGGAACGTGGCAGTATCAGCACAGGTAAAATGGTAACTGCCCTGCGTCGTTTAGGCTTTGACAAGGTTTTTGATACCAATTTTGCTGCAGATGTTACGATTATGGAGGAAGGCAACGAACTCTTAGAACGAATACAGCATCATGGTGTTTTGCCTCTCATTACCTCTTGTAGTCCTGGATGGGTAAATTTTGTCGAAACTTTTTATCCCGAATTATTGCCTCATGTTTCCACCTGTAAATCGCCACAGCAAATTTTTGGTGCATTGGCAAAAACTTATTATGCGCAAAAAACAGGTATTTCACCGGATAAGATTTTTGTGGTTTCTATTATGCCTTGTACCGCTAAAAAATATGAGAGTTCCCGACCTGAAATGAATGGCAGTGGCTATCGTGATGTGGATATAGTAGTAACAACTCGTGAACTTGCTAGGATGATAAAAGAAGCCGGCATTGAATTTAGGGCCCTAGAGGATGAGAATTTTGATGATCCTATGGGGATTTCTACAGGTGCAGGAGCCATTTTTGGCACAACAGGGGGCGTAATGGAAGCGGCTTTGCGGACCGTATACGAAATGGTCACTGGGCAAGAATTGAAGCAACTCGATTTTAAAATGGTACGGGGCCTTACAGGAATTAAGGAAGCTGAAATTGATCTTAATGGTTTAAAAGTAAAAGTAGCAGTTGCTAACGGTTTGAAAAATGCAAGATTGCTAATGGAGAAAATTAAAACGGGTGAGTGTAACTATACCTTTATTGAAATTATGGGGTGTCTCGGTGGCTGCATTGGGGGCGGGGGCCAACCAATAACGAGTCAGACGGGGGCGAAGGGGAACCGCATGGAAGGTTTATATCAAATTGATCGTGATTCGGTGATTAGGCAGTCTCATAAAAATCCTGCAGTGATTACGTTATATGAAGATTTTTTAGGAAAGCCTCTAAGCCCTAAATCTCACTCATTACTGCATACTCATTACCTAGCAAGAAAAAAATAAAAATTTTGTTTTCTTCATAAGATCTTCATATTGTTTTGGTATTGTCTTGGGTTTTTATTTCCTAGGGATCTTTTTACAAATGGGAATCTCCGTTGTTCCACATATTGAGTGGCGAGGGATTGCGGATATCATTGCCGTAGGCTCTTATCTCAGTGGAGTAATTCCTCTGTTTGGAATCGCATTATTAGAGTTAGGGGTAATTGGTCGTGGAAAATCAGAGTCAGAAAAGATGAAACTTCATTTTATTTTATTGACAGTATTTTTGATTGTAGCCCATATTGCGATGATATTTGGTATGGTGGATCCTGCAATACTAAGCTGGAATCCAAATAATCAAGTAATGCCAATGCACCATCATAATTAATAAAAAAATCAAATCGGTGCTTGCTATTTTTATATTTCCATGTTATTATTTAGTCAAGCACCATCCTTACAAGTGACTTAAGTAACTGCCAAGAGTGTTGGAATCCAGTTTCCAGTCTTAGCAACTAGTTAGTCGGTTATAGGTAGAGTGTTTTTTGTTTTAAAATTTCCTAGTAGGTAAAAGCCTAAATCCTCTTCTCCCTATGAATGGTGAATTGAAGATTGCTCAAGTGACCATGGTGAAGTAGTTAGTTAGTTAATAAGTTTCGTCCTGAAAGGTTGATGTTGAGATTTGTCTCAGGTAAACAGAATGTAAGGATGGTTGCTTTTTGAGAGAAGGTTAAATGCCTTCTCTCTTTATTTTGTCTATAAGAGTTAAAGAGCAATAGGGTTATCATGTATACAAGGAATAAGGCAAAAACTCAAGAGAAGGGCTTGACAGTTTAGGCTAAATTCAGTTATTATATAGATAATATGATAATGAGAATTGGTATCAGGCAAGTGAAAGGAGAAATGTAGAATGGCTAAAGTACTTAGTGATTTACTCCCTGGAGAAAAAGGAGTAGTCAAAAAGGTAGCTGGCAATAGCATGATAAAGCGACGCATCATCGATATGGGTGTTGTGGCGGGTACGATAATTGAAGTTCAAAAATTTGCGCCTTTAGGTGATCCTATGGAAATAAAAGTAAAAGGCTTTAATCTCTCGTTACGGAAAAATGAAGCCGAGATGATTGAACTTGAAATGGCCTAAGGAATAGGGGGTATTGCTATGCCACTAGTATTTGCGAGAATTGGACAAAAGTGCATAATAAAAGATTTTGCCTGTTCTTGTGCGATGCGTATGCGCATGGTAAATATGGGCCTTGTTCCTGGATGCTCTGTAGAAGTTATGAATAGTGTCAACGGTACTTTATTGGTGAAGGTTGGTCAGTCTAGAATAATGTTAGAAAACTGTCTAGCACATCAAATTCATGTACATTAAAAAAAATACAACATGACTGAGAATGATAATTGGTTTCATAAAAATGTCTTGATAAAGGGGAATGATGATGGTAGGCAAAAAGGTAACAGTAGCACTGGTTGGTAACCCGAATTCCGGTAAAACCACCATTTTTAATAATTTAACAGGGGGACGTCAACATGTAGGAAATTATCCTGGCGTTACTGTTGAGAAAAAAGAAGGATATCGAAATCTAGGTGAGAATGAGTTTTCCATTATTGATTTGCCTGGTACTTATAGTTTAACAGCATACTCTCAAGAAGAAGTAGTAACTCGCAATTTTATTGTAAATGATAAACCAGATGTGGTCATTGATATTTTAGATACATCAAATTTGGAACGTAATTTATATTTAACCGTGCAATTATTAGAATTAGGTCATCCCCTAATACTAGCGTTAAACATGGTGGATGTAGCGGAAGCTGCAGGGTTAAAAATTAATGATGCAAGGTTATCACAATGTTTAAATGGTATTCCCGTTGTACGTACGATTGGTGTACGTAAAGAAGGTATGGAATCTATCTTGCATAATGCAATGCAGGCAAGTGGCAGTAAGTTAGCTAGTGGTTTTAAATTAGATTATGGTGTTCATGTCGAAGAAGCATTGCAAAAATTAGAATCTTTATTGCTGCCATTACATAAGGAAATTAACTTTTCTGAGAGATGGCTAGCATTAAAATTACTTGAGAATGACTCCAATATTATTGAATCTCTTAGAAAACTGCCGAATTCCAATGAAATTATGGCATCTTGTAGGACAATTAGAGAAGAATTGGTAAAAGAATTAGGCGAGGATATTGAAGTTTTTATTGCAGGGCAGCGTTATCAGTTCGTTGGCAAAGTTTTTCAACAAGTTGCTGATACTAGAAGTTTAACGACGATGACTACATCAGATAAAATCGATAAGGTTTTGACTAATCGAATGTTCGGTTTGCCTATATTTTTTGCATTGATGTGGTTAGTGTTTAACTTAGTATTCACAATTGGAGATATTCCTTCTGGTTGGATTGAAACGGGAATGGGCAAGTTTGGTGAATATATTGGAGATATCATGGGGGATGGCCCTCTGAAGTCTTTAATAGTTGATGGTATAATTGGCGGTGTGGGTAGCGTTCTTACCTTTGTCCCTGGAATTTTACTATTATTCTTAGCGATTGCTTTACTGGAAGACACGGGTTATATGGCTAGAGCAGCCTTTATTATGGATAGGCTGATGCGTAGATTTGGTTTACATGGTAAATCCTTTATTCCTCTCATGTTAGGGTTTGGTTGCAGTGTTTCTGCTATTATGGGAACGAGAACCCTGGAAAATCCTCGGGATCGAATTATTACTATATTGATTTCGCCACTCATGAGTTGTAGTGCGAAGCTGCCCGTATATACTGTGCTAATCGCTGCATTCTTTGATGCAGATATTGCTGGTAATGTATTATTTTCGATTTATGTTATAGGAATTATACTATCCATGATCGTAGCGAGTCTTTTCCGTAAGACTGTTTTAAAAGGCGAAAGTGAGCCTTTCGTTATGGAGTTACCTCCTTATCGTATACCTACGCTAAAAAGTGTAGTCATTCATATGTGGGAACGTGGCTCTTTATATGTAAAAAAAGCAGGTACTATCATTTTAGCAGCATCTATATTAATGTGGTTTTTAACGAATTATCCTACAAATGTAGAGTACAGTACTAATTATGAAGCTTTGATAGTTCAGGCGGAAGCGAATTACACGCAACAAGTGGAGGAAGAAGTTCTAGCTCCTTTTGCAATTGAAGATGTTGAAGCAAATGAACAACTAGCTGGTTTGATTGGTCAGATTCAAGATATTGAAAAAAACTTTGAGGAACAAACTAAGGAACTAGAAGAAGACAGTTCTGAATACGTCGCTTTAGAAGCAGACAAAACAGAGAAATTGGCACAAATTGAACTTGGAAACCCAGAAATTTACCCTAGTGCAGCAAAGTATGTTGAACTTACGAGCGGATTAGAAGAAACCAAAGAGAAGATAACGAATCAAAAAGCTGGTGAAAAGCTGGAGAAGAGTTATGCTGGACAATTTGGTAAGTTCGTTGAACCTGCGATACGACCTCTTGGTTTTGATTGGCGTGTTGGTGTGAGCTTAGTAGCTGGTGTTTCGGCGAAAGAAGTAATAATTAGTACGATGGGAACTATTTATAGCTTAGGTGCTACTGATGAAACTTCTGCTACATTGAAACATGCTTTAGCAGAAGATAAGAATTTGAATCCTTTAGTAGCCTATAGTTTAATGATTTTTGTTCTGATTTACTCCCCTTGTTTGGCAGCCCTTGCTGTTATGAAACGAGAAACTGGTTCATGGAAATGGCCTGCAATTAGCATGATATATTCAACAACTCTTGCATATATTGTTACTTTTATTGTGTACCAAGGTGGTAAATTATTAGGATTTGGTGGTTAGTTCTATTACAGTATAAGGATTTGGGGTTTGCGCTATAGTAGCGCAAACCCGCCTTGTTAAGATATAAGATGAAATAACTTTATTTCAATTCAATATATGTCTTGAAAAAGGAGGAGAGAAACATGCAGACAATAATATTATATGGAATTGGTATACTCGCAGTTGGTTATATAGCCTTGACGGTTTGGAAAAACATAAAAGGACAAGGCTCATGTTGCAGTGGCTCAGGGAAAAGTAGTGGCTGTGGTGGTTGTGGATCAACAACGAATTGTAAGTAATAGGATTAAATGAAGATAGCTCAGTGGCTACCTTTATTTTTTAACAAATCAATGAGAATGATAATCAATAACAATAAGGAGGGTTATTTATGTCTATCGTAGTAATTGGTGCGGATTATTTAGGTAGTATTGAAAAGAATTTATATTCGTTAGGGGTAACGGAATTGACGCATATAGATGGTCGGAGAGTGTCAAATCAAAATAAAATCAGTATTCCCAAAAAGACACAATTTGTATTGGTTCTAACAGATTATGTAAATCATAATACGGCTAAAATGGTGAAGGCAATTGCAAAGGCCCAAGATGTACCTTTAGTGTTTTCCAAACGATCCTGGGGTGCCGTGGAAGAAAAAATAGCAGCTGCAGGAGTTATGGAATAAGATATAAAAAAGTATTAAAGGTGGAATTGATTATCATGAGTTGGAAACAATTTTTACAAATACAAGATACTAAAAACAATACGGATTTTTTCTCAAAATGGTTAGTGGTAGAATTAGCACCGACTATTTACGGTGAAAAACCAAGTACTTTACTCAATTTAATGGATTCACCCCAATTTTTAATGAAAACATTATGGCTTACATATGGACAGGGATTGTTAGCTAACAGTAATATGGAGTGGATAGTACTAAAAGAGGACGCAGCAAGTATGAAAGTACTTTTCTATCGAGTAGATTTATTAAATGCCTATGTAAATGATGATAATAACCGCCGTTTCTTAGCAGGGTTTGGTTATCATGCAGCTATGAACTTAGAGGAGTTGCTGGAACATTTTAAAGAACGCTTTCAAGGAGTTTGTCCTCATGAAATGGGTATTTTATTAGGAATTCCTCTTAAAGATGTCATGGGATTTATGGGACTCGGAGGAGAATGCCATACTTGCCATGGTATGTGGAAGGTTTATGGTGATCCAGCATCTTCACTTTCTATGATGCAACGGATGGAGGAAGCAAAAAGTAGGGTGGCAGATTGGATGATGAAAGGATATGCAGTGAAAGAGGTTTTATATGGATCCTGTACTATGACTGCTTAAGAAGTATAATGAATGTTTTACTACTATTTCAAGCGCTGTTTAGCCGTAGTATTTTACACTGAGATACGATTACAATCATTATTATTTGTGACTTTTGGGATATGCTATATCCTCATCTAAAATAATTGGTGAAAAAGCAGCTTTTTTGCATGAAAATCTGCTTTTTTTCTTTACATTATATAAAGAATGCAGTTATAATTTGAGAGTAGAAAAAATAGCCATATTCTTTGTAATAAATGAGGTTTATATTTAATAATGATAATGATATGTGAAAAAAAATCAGCGATGAAGGCTGGTTTTTTATTGGTTTCTCTTTTATTTGTGTTACTGCTAGTACATTTTGTGGGAGTTAGTCGCCTGACGCCTGAATCCATTCGGAACATAGTGTTATCTTTCGGGTGGTGGGGCCCTGTTGTCTATGTGGTCATGTATACAATTAGGCCTTTACTTCTGTTTCCTGCGATTCTTCTTACCTTAGCAGGTGGTTTGGCCTTTGGCCCTTGGTGGGGAACGTTCTATGTTGTCTTAGGCGGCGTAATGGGCGCGTGTTTGTGTTTTACTATAGCCCGTTTATTAGGACGTGATAAAATGCAAAAATACATAGGGAAATTTTCGCAACTTCAATTATTTGAAAGTCAGATTGCACAAAATGGCTTTCGTACTATGTTAATCATGCGAATTGTACCTATTTTTCCTTATGATCCCGTAAGCTATTTAGCCGGATTATCTAAGATTCGCTTTTGGGATTATACAGCGGCAACTGCCCTTGGAATGATTCCCGGAGCATTTGCGTATAATGTATTAGGTTATTCCCTAACAGATGTTTTTTCTTCGACCTTTTTATTAGCTCTATTATTTGTCGTAGTTGTTATGTGCACGCCGCTATTATATCATTTTGTAAAACAGAGAAGAGTTTAGTCATATAATAAATAGACCTTGCCTTTTTAAGGCAAGGTCTTATTTTACGGAACCAAGCAAGTGTAACACTTTCTTGGTTCCAAGTAAGAACGACTAAGGCTTCTGCCTGCGTCCGGGGACTTGGCACAAGCCAAGTCTTTTCTTATTTGCTCTTATTCCAAAATTGAAGATGTTTGACGCGAAGTTCTTCTCTTGTTAACTCTGCAGGCCATAATTCAGAAGTTGGGCTTTGCCGCATAGCTGCAGCCAGATGAGGATAGATTTCGGGGTTTGACTTCTCCAAGGATGCAATCATATCCTTTGCCTCTTGCCTTTTTGTAAGGCCGTTTAAAGGACATGGACTTGGAATAGGAGTAAAGCCGTGAATTTTAGGAGTCTCTTTTAGCTCATGCTCACGAAAATACAGTAAGGGGCGAATGACCGTAAGGTTTTTCCGATCTAAATAAGTGGTAGGCATAAAGGTTTTAATCTGTCCAGAGTAAAGTAACCCCATTAAGAAGGTCTCTACGGCATCATCATGATGGTGAGCATAGGCTATTTTGTTAAAACCATGTTCAACTGCAAAGTTATTTATAGTACCACGACGAAAAAAAGCACAGGTAAAGCAAGGATCTTTACCATCATTGTTTTTTATAATTCCAGCAATATCCGTCTTTTGTGTATAGAAGGGGACTTCAAGATCAGCGCAAAAATCTGAGATAGGTTTCGGATCAAAATCATCGGTAAACAAAGGGTCAATGGTTAATGCTGCGATTTCAAAAGGCTTTGCTGAACGCTGGCGAAGTATGGAAAGAGCATAGGTTAGAAATGTACTGTCTTTACCACCCGATAAACCAATTAATATTTTATCACCTGCTGCTATCATATCAAATTCCGTAATAGCGCGACAAAGCCGAGCAAAGTACTGTTCCGGCAAATGTTTCTTCATTTAGCATCTCCTATTATCCACAAAAATTTTAAATAAGAATAAGTAAATCCTTTGTAATAATAATAGATTTTTATAATATAGTCTAGTCTTTCAATAAGAGAATTGTAAAGGGAGAGGAGGCTACCCTAGGAAGAAGAGGAATTGTGACAGATTAATAAACTTTTACCACAATGCTGAGGTAGAAAAATGTACCTATTAAACCATTGTAAAGCAATATAAAAAGACTATAATTTAATTAAAAGATACTTGAATTATAAATAAAATATAAAACTAAGTTACCACATTCATTGTGGCAATGGGGTGATTAATTAATGGAACGCGTTTTAGCAATCATTCGTATATTGTTAAATAGAAACCAGCCGATTACCGTAGATCAAATTGCGGGCATGCTTACTGTGTCGAATAAGACAATTCGAAATGATTTAAGTAAAGTGGAAGAACAAATTCGAAATACAGGTTTACACTTAGTAAGAAAGACTGGTTTGGGTATTCTGTTACAAGGTCCTGAAGAACAAAGGGTAAGTCTAAGCAGTAAAATTGAAAATAGTAAAGGTACGGATCAGCCATTTTCTCCAAAGGCTAGAAAGTATTCCATATTAAAACGGTTATTAATGGCAGATAATCAAATTCGTATGCAGGATTTAGCAGATGAACTCTATGTTAGTAAGGTTACAATTCATAAAGATTTGGTTGATGTAGAAGAGTGGTTGAATAGTTTTAAATTGAACTTATTAAGTAAAACAAATTATGGTATAGAAGTAATTGGTGAAGAAGAAAATTGGCGTAAGGCAGTAGTTAGCCTAATTGCCTACAACCGAGAACAAGATGAACTCAAAGAAATGTTATATGAGCATTACGGAGGCAGAATTGATTATAAAACATTACGAAAGTTAAAAGATTTGATCAATATCGATTTTCGTCAGCTAGAAAGAATCTTAACACAGGCGGAAGAAAAATTAGCATTTCACTTCTCCGATGAAGCTTATGTTAGCCTGGTTATTCACGTAGCCATTGCCATAAAAAGATTAGAGCATAAAAAAGATATTTGTTTGGCGAATCCTACTTTATTGCATTTACAGTCAAAAGAAGAATACCAAGTCGCTAAAGATATAGGAGAAAGTATTGAAGCATCTTTTCATGTTACCTTACCAGAACCTGAAATAGGCTATATCTTACTACATATTCTTGGGGCGAAAATGCAACAAAATCCTATAGAAGAGGTTCATCTGAAATTAGATGAAGATAATAATCTAGCTCTTGTTATCGCTAGGGAAATTATTACTATCGCCCAAGGTGTTTTAAGTGTAGATTTTACCAATGATAAACAATTATTGACTGGTTTGCTGCTGCATTTACGCCCGACAATTAATCGTTTGAAATATGGGCTGACTTTGAAAAATCCCATACTACATGAAATAAAAGAAAATTACCCAGAGGTATATGGTGCTGCCTGGATGACAAGTATTGTATTTGAAAAATATGTTGGTTGTCGGGTGAACGAAGAAGAAATTGGTTATATAGCACTACATATTGGGGCGGCAATGGAAAGAAGTAAAAAAGCTTTCAAAGCATTAGTTGTCTGCACAAGTGGTATTGGAACCTCTCAACTATTAGCTGCCCGTTTAGGGCGATGTTTTCGGGATATTGAAATCAAGAATATACTTTCCGTAGCAGACCTTCAAGAAGATATAACACATGACGTAGATTTTATTATTTCTACTGTGCCCCTTTCCAGAGGAACAGTCAATCGCCCTGTTATTCATATAAGCCCTTTATTGGTACAGAAAGATATAAAAAAGCTAGAAACCTTTATTAATGAGTTTAATACACGAGAAATAAACTATAATGGAGGGATTTTAATGTTGATTAACGAGAATCTGATCACTTTGGATATTGAGGCGACAGATAAAGCAGATGTTATTCGCCAGATGGCATTATTAGCTGAAAAGGCTGGAAAAATCAGCTCTTTAGATGAGTTTATTCAGGATGTATTGGAAAGAGAAAACAACTTTTCAACGGGGGTGGGAAACGGGATAGCAATACCTCATGGAAAATCAAAAGCGGTGAAGGAGGCGATGTTTGTTTTCGGTAAAATTAGGCAGGGTATCGATTGGGGATCACATGATGGTAGCTTAGTTAATTTAATTTTTTTACTAGGTGTGCCTGCTGAAAATCTTAATAATGTCCATTTGAGGATATTGTCACAATTGTCAATGAAACTCATGGACGAGGACTTTATAGAAATTTTAAATAATGCAGACACCAAGCAAGGAATATTAGAAGCGCTAAGTATTATCCAGGTAGAGTAAAGGGGAAAAAACGAATAGGGGGAGAATGTAATGAGTGAAGAACTGAAAAACATAAGACAGTATCTTATGACAGGCGTATCTTATATGATTCCTATTGTTGTAATCGGTGGCGTGCTTATCGCCTTATCGATTGCTCTAAGTGGTGTGGAAGCTGGTAAAGGTGCAGTTGTTACCAATCCTGTATTTAAGAACATGCTTGATATTGGCGTTGCGGCTTTTTCTATGATGGTACCTGTACTAGCTGGTTTCATTGCTTACGGTATTGCTGATCGCCCTGGGATTGCCCCAGGACTTGTTGGTGGCGTATTAGCAGCCAATTTGAAGGCTGGTTTCCTTGGTGGTATTGTGGCAGGTTTTATTGCAGGTTATGTTGCTAGATGGATAAAAAGTTGGCAAGTTCCTTTAAGTTTAAAACCCATTATGCCTATATTCGTAATTCCTTTATTGTCTGCTTTAGTCGTGGGTGGATTAATGATTTATGTGGTTGGTACTCCCATTGCAGGATTAATGGAAGCAATGACATCTGGTCTTAAAGCTATGGGGCAAGGGAATGCGGTATTACTATCTTTAGTTATGGGAGCTATGATTGCTTTTGATATGGGAGGTCCCGTAAACAAGGTAGCCTTCTTATTTGGTGCAGCCATGATTGGTGAAGGCATTTATACTGTAATGGGACCTGTAGCAGTAGCGATTTGTATTCCACCTCTGGGAATGGGGGTTGCTACCTTACTGGCACCTAAGAAATATAGTGAAATGGAAAGAGAGGCTGGGTATGGCGCTCTAGCTATGGGGATGATAGGAATTACAGAAGGGGCTATTCCTTTTGCAGCTGGGGATCCAATTCGGGTAATACCTTCTATCGTTGTTGGTTCGGCAATTGGTGCAGCAGTTGCTGCTATGTTTGGTGTAGGTGATCATGCACCCCATGGTGGGCCAATTGTATTGCCAGTTGTGGATAATCCTATCATGTTTATTGTGGCCATTCTAATAGGCGTAGGGGTTACAGCATTTATGGTAAATATGCTGAAGAAGCCAGTTTCTGAAGAATTAGATTCAGATAGTACAGGAATAAATGCATAATTTCTATATAAAATAGGTAAATGAGGTGGCATTATGAAAATTGTTGCAGTAACTGCATGCCCAGTAGGAATTGCTCATACCTATATGGCAGCAGCCGCATTACAAAAAGCGGCAGTTAATCTCGGGCATGCCATGAAAGTGGAAACACAAGGATCCATTGGAATTGAAAATAAAATTACACAAAAAGAAGTAGACGAAGCTGATTTGGTAATACTAGCAGCTGATGTTGCCATAAAAGAGGAAACGCGTTTCAAAAATAAATTTATATACAAAACGGAATCACAAAAGGCCATCAAAAATCCTAAAGGACTGATAACAGAGGCATTGGTCCAATTTAATGAAAAGTGATAAGTTAATTTAAAGCTGACTAGATGCAGAGAGAGTTTTTTTACTTAATCTGTATCTAGTCTTTTCGATACCATGGAAACAGGCTGGTTTGCAGATGCAACTGGTTTGTTTTTTTCTTTTAATAGAAATTTTTTTAAATACTATTCAGATACAAATAAATAGGGTAGAATATAAGATGAAAATTTTGCAGATTTATAAGTAATAGCGACGGAGGACTTTATATGACAGAAACTTCTAAACCTACTTATGTTATCGGACATCGCAACCCCGATACGGATTCCATATGTTCAGCAATTGGTTATGCTCATTTTCAACAAGTTCGAGGGGAAAATGCGATAGCTGCTAGGGCTGGAAAACTAAATAGTGAAACTAAGTTTGTTCTGGAAACCTTAGGATTTGATAAGCCTCAACTTGTCACAGATTTGTATCCAAGGGTTAAAGATATTATGCAAACAGAAGTAATAACAGCTGGCCCTGCAGATACATTACGTGATTTGGGCCGCATTATGAGACAATATAATGTGAAATCTGTACCTGTTGTGGATGAAAAGCGGATTATGGCGGGTGTTGTAACAGTAGGTGACTTGGCTAATCTTTATTTTGATGAATTGCAGATGCAGGATTTGAGCCAAGCAGGTGTAGATTTTGTCGGAGTAGTAAAAGCACTTGAAGGTGTCTTAGTTTACGGAGAAAACTTGGAGCGTAAAGTGGCAGGTCGAGTACATATTGCCGCAGGGAGCCATAAGCTTATACAAAAGTTTGTCAGTGAAAATGATATCGTATTAGTTGGGGATCGTAAGAATGCCCAACTGACATCTCTAGATTGTGGTATCTCTTGTTTGATTGTTACAGGGAATGTGGAAGTGGACAAAGAAGTGATAGAGAAGGCAATGGAACGGGGGATTATCGTCATCACGTGTCCTCATGATACCTATACATCTGCTCGTCTAATTAATCAGAGCATCCCATTGAGTATGGTTATGCGCAAGCAAGTCATTAGTTTTAAGCCTACGGATTTAGTTACTGACATAAAAAGAATTGTTGCGGATACGAATTATCGGGTGTATCCAGTAGTGGAAAATGGGAAGTTAGTGGGGGCCATTCATCGTGATAAACTTATTGTGCAAGAACGTACCAAAATCATTCTTGTTGATCACAATGAAAGAGGTCAAGCGGTAGAGGGAATTGAGGAAGCACAAATTATCGAAATTATTGACCATCATCGTTTGGGCGGTTTGCAGACCAGTGAGCCCATTTTTATCCGCCATGAACCTGTAGGTTGTACGGCTACTATTGTTTCAAATATGTATTGGCACCGTAACATAACGATACCTAAAGATATTGCAGGATTGTTATTGGCCGCCATTTTATCAGATACTGTACTATTCAAATCGCCTACTTGTACAGAGAAAGACCGTAGGACTGCGGCACGGCTTGCTGAAATTGCTGAGCTAGATCTTCAAGAATTTGGCATGAGTATTTTAAAAGCTGGGGCTAGTATAAAAGGAATGACTACAGCTGATATTATTGCCAATGATATAAAAGAATTTCAAATTGGTGATTATCGTATGACAGTAGGACAAATCTCCGTAATGGATGCGGGCGAGGTGCTGTCAATTAAAGAGAAATTGCAGCAAGATATGGAAATAATACGGCAAAAAGAAAATTACGATATGGTTTTATTAATGGTTACTGATATTTTAGAGGAAGGTACCCACTTAGTTTATGTTGGTCAACCTGCTAGTTTATTAACCGAAGCTTTTGGTAATGATGGTTCGGATGGTGTTCTTCATCTTCCAGGGGTAATGTCTCGTAAAAAACAAATCATTCCTCCTATGTCAGAGGCTGCAAGGGTTTAGTAAAAAGTCAGTGGATTAATAGATTATAATGCGGCCAATTATCGCATTATAATCTATTTTTTTATGAGATCTGACAGGAAATAGAGTATTTTTAGCGAATAAAATAAGGTTATTAAAAGTTCAACGTTAATGTTAGTACGGAGGGTTATATGCAGAATATTATAGACGGATTGAATCCTATGCAAAGAGAAGCAGTTGCTCATATGAATGGACCATTGCTCATTATGGCTGGTGCAGGTTCAGGAAAAACAAAAGTATTAACTTGTCGCATTGCTTATCTTTTGGAGCAAGGAGTGGCACCTTATAATATTTTAGCCATTACCTTTACCAATAAAGCAGCAGCAGAAATGAAAGAGCGGGTGCATGCCATTGTTGGGGAACAGTCTAAAGATATTTGGCTTAGTACCTTTCATGCCTTTTGTGCTAAATTGCTTCGTATGGAAATTAGTGGTATGGCCGGTTATAAAAGTAATTTTGTAATTTATGATACATCTGATACCCAGTCTTTGATTAAAAGTTGTTTAAAGCAGTTAAACTTAGATGACAAACAATTTCAGCCAAGTAGCGTTTTGTCGACGATTTCCAATGCCAAAAATGCCCTGCAGGATGAGAGAGAATTTACTACGGCGGCTAGTAATTTTCATGAACAAAAAATAGCGGAGATTTATCAGTTATATCAACAAAAATTGCGTACAAATAATGCTCTGGATTTTGATGATCTACTTATGTTATCAGTACGACTGTTACAGAATAACGAAGAAGTGTTAGCCAAATATCAACGTAAATTTCATTATATTATGATTGATGAATACCAAGATACCAACAGAGCTCAATATCTTTTAGCACGTATGCTAGCAGGTAAACATCGCAATCTCTGTGTCGTAGGTGATGCGGATCAGAGTATCTATGGTTGGCGGGGAGCTGACATTCGGAATATTTTAGATTTTGAAAAAGATTATCCTGAAACCAAAATTATTAAATTGGAACAAAACTATCGTTCGACTCAAGTAATTCTTGATGCAGCCAATGCTGTAATTGAACATAATAGTGCGCGCCGCCCCAAGGAATTATGGACGCAAAACCCAGAAGGCGACCTTATTACTCATTATTTGGCGCATCATGAACGAGATGAAGCCCAATTCATTGCGGATACGATTACTAAACTCAATACAGTACACCGTACATCTTACGGAGATATTGCTGTATTATATCGTACCAATACTCAGTCTCGTGCCATTGAAGAAGCTTTCATGCAGAGTGGGATCCCCTATGTAATTGTGGGCGGATTAAAGTTCTATGACCGAAAAGAAATCAAAGATATCTTAGCCTACTTGCGTGTTATTTTTAACCCAGCGGATAGTGTAAGCTTACTGAGAATTATTAACGTGCCTCGCCGTGGCCTTGGTGATACTACCATTGGCCGCTTGGTAGCTTATGCGGCAGAACATAATATGACCTTGTTTGATGTAGTTAGCAATCCGGATTTGGTTCCTGGTCTTACTGCTAGATCCAAAGGACCTCTAGAATTTTTGGCAGAACTGCTTTTTAACTTAATGTCACAGGTGCAAACTTTGTCTGTTGTTGAACTAGTAAATAAAGTTATGCATGATTCTGGTTATGTTGAAGAATTACAGAAAAGCACGGATCCTCAAGATGAAAATCGCTTAGATAACTTAAAAGAATTTTTAAGTGTCGCTAAGGACTTTGCTAAAGGGGATGGAGAAGAAACCTTAGAAAAGTTTTTAGAGCAGGTAGCTCTAGTTGCTGATATTGATAATGCAGAAATAACAGAAGCACGCCTTACCTTGATGACCTTACACTCAGCAAAAGGGTTGGAATTTCCCGTTGTCTTTATGGCAGGTATGGAAGAAGGATTATTCCCTCATTCACGTACCCTAATGAATGAGGAAGAAATAGAAGAGGAACGACGTATTTGCTATGTAGGAATCACTAGAGCTCGCCGTAAGCTATATATGACTAATGCACGTATGCGAACTATTTATGGCAGGACACAAATGTTTCCACTATCTAGATTTATGAGTGAAATTCCTACCACTATGATAGAAAAATATTCTGGAAGGCAAAATCAATATGGTCTTGCCAATAGCAGTAACCGAGCAACTATGACTCCAGCAACTTCGTCTGTTGTCCAGAGCCCTCTCAGGGGCCCGATGCCAACAATGGTTTTACAGAAAAGGCAGGCGCAAGGTGGCGGGTGGAAAGTAGCTGATAAGGCTCAGCACACCAAATGGGGCATTGGTACTGTTATTGACGTGAAAGAAAGTGGCGACAGTCAAGAACTTAAAATTGCTTTTCCAGGACTCGGTATCAAAGTCGTCGTAGCTAACATGGCTCCGATAACAAAGGTATAATACCAAGAGGATATGATTCATAAAAGGTTGCTTTTTATGACAATATAAGAAAGCTGCAGTGTATTGCTGCAGCTTTCCTGATTCTAATTAAGGAGTGTACAGGTTATGGAAAACCAAAAAGAAGATATACAGCAAATAAAAGATAAAATTGCTACACTACGTAAACAACTACAATACCATACCTACCGTTACTATGTTCTTGATAATCCTGAAATAGAGGATAGACAATTTGATGTATTAATGCGCCAACTCATCGATCTCGAGACAGCCTACCCAAGCTTAATTACCGCTGACTCACCTACCCAGCGCGTTGGTGGTATCGTTGCTGGCGGTTTTCAAAGCGTAACTCATTTGACGCCTATGCGTAGTTTGGGGAATGCTTTTTCTCGAGAAGAATTAATAGCTTTTCACAATAGAGTGCAAAGTGGTCTCGGGGTCGAAGAAAAAGTAGAATATATCGTAGAACTTAAGATGGATGGGCTAGCAATTAATTTAACCTATGAACAGGGGCAGTTAATAAGCGGCGTCACTAGGGGAAATGGCGTTCAAGGGGAAGATGTAACGAGTAATATTCGTACTATAAAATCTGTGCCCTTAGTTTTACATGATGATAATAGTGCTATTCCACCTCTGCTTGAAGTGCGTGGCGAAGTGTATATGCCTAAAAAAGAATTTGAACGATTGAACAGGGAAAGGGAAGAAGCTGGTGAAGCATTATTGGCAAATCCTCGTAATGCAGCAGCAGGTTCCTTGCGGCAGCTAGACCCTAAAATAACAGCAGATCGGGCTTTAGATATTTTTGTATATGGTATTGGTGTATATACTGGTGTGGAATTAACTACACATGGCCAAATGTTAGAGTATCTAAAGAAGCTAGGGCTAAAAATCAATTCTCAATACAAAATATTCGAAACGATAGAAGATGTCATTGACTACTGTATTAATTTTGCCGAAAAACGTTATGAACTTCCTTATGATATTGATGGCATGGTAATCAAAGTCAATAATTTAGCAAACCAGCAAGTATTAGGTTATACTGCCAAAGATCCAAGATGGGCCATTGCCTATAAATTTCCTGCGGAGCAGGCCATTACAGTCGTGGAGGATATTTTTGTGGGGCTTGGTCGTACGGGCGTTCTTACCCCGACGGCAATCTTGAAACCTGTCAGAGTAGCTGGTTCTACCATTAGTCGTGCGACCCTACATAACTTAGACTATATAGAAGAAAAAGATATTCGTATTGGAGATACCGTTATCATTCATAAGGCAGGTGAGGTTATTCCCAAGGTTCTCTCCGTAGTGCTCGAAAAACGTACAGGTAATGAAGTTCCCTTTGTCATGCCAGAAACATGTCCTGAATGCGGGGGGCAAGTAGTACGCCAAGAAGGAGAAGCGGCCCATAAATGCATCAATGCACATTGTCCGGCTCTTTTTCGAGAAGGTTTAGTTCATTTTGTCTCTCGTGATGCCATGAACATTGATGGTTTAGGCCCTGCAGTGTTAAATGCTTTAGTAGATACAGACTTAGTTAAAGATGTAGCAGACTTGTATCAGCTTAAGATAGAACAAGTATTGACAGTGCCGCGCATGGCACAAAAATCAGCAGAAAACTTATTAACTGCCATTGAAGTCAGTAAACAAGCTGGATTAGCAAGATTGTTGTTTGCCTTAGGCATTCGTCATGTAGGCGTAAAAGCTGCTGGTATTGTTGCCCGATACTTTGGAGATATCGAGGACGTGAAAAAAGCGTCTGTTGAAGAGCTGCTTCAGCTTGATGAGATCGGTGCCAAAATTGCAGAAAGCATTGTAGCTTATTTTGCCGAGGAAGACAACTTAGAACTTATTGAAAGGCTCCGCTCTGCAGGAGTGAAAACCACAGAAGAAAAACAAATCATTGAAGAAAATCAGCTATTTGCTGGTAAAACTTTTGTTCTCACAGGCACTCTAGAAAAAATGAGTCGTAACCAGGCCGCTGATATAATTCAAAAACTCGGTGGTAAAGTATCAGGCTCCGTTAGTAAAAAGACCAACTATGTAGTAGCCGGCGCAGAAGCAGGTAGCAAACTAGAGAAGGCCCAACAATTAGGTGTCGAAGTTCTTGATGAAGAACAGTTTATAAAAATGGCGGAGAAATAAAAGAGGAAGTGCTAAGAACAACTTGCTGCGTTCTTGCACTTCCTTATTTTTAGAGGGGAATCAAGGAAATCGGCATAAAGGACCATAGCAAATGGATTCACTAAAGGAGATTATGACCTTATTAAGAATTGATTTTAATAGATTTGTATGGAAGGTGTATAATGAAAATATTTGTATGGCGGCACAATAGGAAATTTCATAGTTGGAGTATGATTAACGAACCCAATGTGCATCAAGACTTCTATACGGATGCAATAGCAGTTGTAGTTGCAGCCACAGTGGATGAGGCTCTGGCTTTACTAGCTCAGGAACGAGGATGGCTTCCTGAAGAATTAAAACGAATTGAGCCACAGGTATATGAATTGGGAAAACCTAAAGTGTTGTTGCAAATGGTGCAGGGGAGTTGATCTCAATTAGAATAACAATAATAAACTGCATGTATTCATGTTACAAGCAGTATCAATGAATTTGTCTCTTTGACACTAGTAAACTTGCTAATTATCTTCGAGGGATAATTGGCAAGTTTTTATTTTTATAAAATTTGTTCATATCTACCAATTTAACTCATTTGAAGAAAACCCTAGTCAGACTTGTAAATATTCGATTGAAAAGAAATATTTTAACATAACCTTAACAAGCAATTAACATTTAATGCCAAATTTAGTGTAATAATGAATGCAAGGGGATTAGCCTGTCTAGAACAAAATATTTTGGAGGTGTAACTTTTGTATAATCCTAAAATGTCTGCTTTATGCCTATCTCGGTTTTCTCGCTTGTTGGTGGCGCTAGTTGTAGTAGCATCCCTGATGTCTAGTATGACAATATCATATGCTGCTTACAGCGGACCAGAAGTGTCAAACATCAACATTATGCCTATTGACCGGGCGAAATTTATTGTTGGTCAAAAGTTCGATTTCGAAATTGAAGTTAAAAACGATACTCCCGCTAGCGCCATTGAAGTTGTGGTAAATGGTTTAGCAGCCGAAGTTTTCTTTGGTAAACAAGCAGTTATAAAGTTCGATAAAATGAGTACATACCGAATTAATGAAGTTGCTTTTCCCCAAGCTGGTAAAGTAGCTGTGACGGTAACTGTAAAAACTGAAAAAGGTATGGAGAAACGTACGATAAACTATGAAGTTTCCGGTGAGAAGATAAAAAAACCTGCAAAAAATGTGATCCTGATTATCGGAGATGGAATGAGCCTGCAGGCAAGGCAAATGGCTCGCATTCTTTCCAAAGGTATTACTGAAGGTAAATATAACGATCTTCTTGAAATGGATAAGATGTCAAATTTGGCTATAATAACTACTTCTGGTAATGACTCCCTGGTAACCGACTCAGCCAATAGTGCTTCAGCCTATGCTACTGGCCAAAAAGGTGCCGTAAATGCTATGGGGGTATATGCCGACAGTACCAAAGACCCTTTTGATGATCCAAAAGTAGAAAATATTATTGAATTAGCAAAACGCACACGTGGTATGGCGACTGGTATTGTATCTACAGCCAATATAACTGACGCAACCCCGGCAGCTATGTTAGCACATACCCGTAAACGAAGCGAACAAAACTTTATTGCACAAGAAATGCTTAATCCTCTTCATCGCCCTGATGTGATTTTAGGCGGCGGATCGCGGCACTTTTTGCCTAAGAGTGTTCCAGGATCCAAACGTACTGATGATCGCAATCTGGTAGAAGAGTTTAAAAAGCAAGGGTATCCTATTGTAACTACCAAGACTGAACTGAAACAAGCTGGTACACCAGATAAACTGCTTGGTCTTTTCCAGCTTGATAATATGGACGTATATATTGACCGAGAGGTAACAAAAAATCCAGATGTTCTCGGCAAATTCACCGATCAGCCTACCCTTATGGATATGACTAAAACGGCCATCGATGTATTAAGTAAGAATAAAAACGGTTTTTTCCTGATGGTAGAAGGGGCCTGCATTGATAAACAACTTCATACTATGGACTGGCAGCGGGCTACCTATGATACGATTGAAATGGATAAAGCGGTAGGCATTGCAAAAGAATTTGCTAAAAAGAACGATGATACCCTGGTTATTGTCGTAGCTGACCACGCCCATGGGGCCAGTATTACTGGCACTTATCATGAACTCGACGGTAAAACTGGTCGGGAAGGTGTTCGCACTTATGCTGACGCTGGATGGCCTACTTTTGTCGATGTTGATGGTGATGGTTTTCCTGACGATCCCAATCCAAGTGTAACATTAGCGGTTCAATTTGCTAATCATCCGGATTATTATGAAAACTATAAATTCCAGGAAGTACCTACCTCACCAGCTATTATGGCTGATGGCAAGGCGATTGCTAATCCAAAACGAGCTCCCCAGGGTGGGGATTTGAAAGTAGGTAATACTCCTGCATCTGACCCATCTGAAGTCCATTCTGCCGATGATGTACCCCTAACCGCTGAAGGTCCTGGTGCCGATTACTTTAAAGGTGTTATGGATAACACGGAAGTGTTCCACGGTATTGTGCGGGCATTAGGCCTAGATGGTCGTAAAAACGAAAAGTAACAAAAAATGAATATATAACCCGGAGGCAAGATATGGTGAGATTAACCAGAAGCATAAGCAAAACAATTTTTCTTGCTATGATGCTCGCCTGGTTGCCGCTAAGCTGGACGGGGCAAGACGGGACGATTCCTTATGATGGATCGTCCCTGTTCTTCACCCGTGCCCAGGCGGCTCCGACGTGGCTACCATGGCTGGGTGAACAGGCTACACACCTTGAATTTAATGAATTTTATAGTGGTGCTTCGGCGCTAGGTCTAGAACTATCAGCAAAATTGGAAAGTCTGAAAGGGAAAAAGGTGCAAATAAGCGGTTTTATGGCACCGCCCCTTAAGCCAACACTAAGTTTTTTTGTTTTAACCAGAGTGCCTATGTCCATTTGTCCTTTCTGTTCAACGGATGCGGACTGGCCGAATGATATTGTGTTGATAAAACTTTCAAAGCCAGTCACTGCATTGCCTTTTGATCGACCAATTACTGTGACAGGCGATTTAGAAGTGGGGTATCAGATGGATGAAGAAACTGGTTTTATCAGTTTGGTACGTATCGTTGCCGATACTGTCGAAGAGGCTAATTAATTAGTGGAGATGATAGGATGTTAGAAGTAAACCAAGTCAGGAAAGAGTACCGTGATGTTTTGCAGACAGTAACGGCTGTTGCTGTTGATAGCCTAATCATCGAGGATGGTGAGCAGGTTGCATTAGTTGGTCCAAGCGGTTCCGGAAAAACCACTTTATTACATCTCATCTCAGGATTATTAACCCCGACCACTGGTGGGATAAAATTTGACGATATTACTATTTCAGACATGGCGGAAACTTGGCGTGATATTTGGCGAGCTAAGGCTATTGGTTACGTTTTTCAGCGATTAAATCTTCTTGCCAGTTTGAACATTTTGGATAATTTGTTAGTCGCCATGAGTTTTGCAAATACCATTCCGAAAAAAGAGCGGCGACAATGGGCCAGTCAGCTATTAGCGCAGGTGAATTTATCTGATAAGCTAGGTAAATTTCCACATCAACTCAGTATGGGTGAGCAACAGCGGGTAGCTGTCGCTAGAGCGATAATTAATAAGCCCAGGCTTATTCTGGCTGATGAGCCAACTGCCAGTTTAGATCAAGAGAATGGTTTACTGGTACTTACTATGTTGCGTCAGTTCGCAAAAGAATCAAATAGTATCTTACTGTTATCCACTCATGATCGGCAAATCATGAGTCAGTTTGAACGAATTTGTATCTTAAGAAAACCAGAAAAGGAGCTGATGGGGCGTGCGACTTGTGATAGCTTGGCGTAATTTGCTGGAAAAGCCGGTTCAAAGCGGTTTGACTATGCTTATCGTAGCCGTTACCATCGCCATGCTGGCATTGGTGACCTTATTATCCGCTGGTACTCATAACGGTTTGGTTAGAGCCACAGAACCTTTCGACCTAATAGTCGGGGCCAAAGGCAGTCCCAATCAACTGGTTTTAAACACCGTTTTTCTACAAGACGCACCGATCGGTAATGTGAGTCATGAGATATATGAAGAACTAGCAGCTAATCCACTGGTAGCTTCGGCGATTCCACTGGCCTTTGGCGATAACTACAAAGGATATACTATAGTTGGTAGCGGGAGTGGAATATTTGAGCACCAACCTAAAGTCGGTCAGGAAGAATGGTTGCAACTCACAGAAGGTCGTCCATTTACCCAGCCCTTTGAGGCTGTTGTAGGAGCTAAAGCTGCTCAAAAATTAGGGTTAAGGCTGGGTGACGAATTTAAGTCGGCTCATGGTTTTATACCGGGAGGTCATGTGCATGACAACTCCTATCATGTTGTGGGGATATTACAGGCGGTGAATGGTCCTTATGATCAGGCTATTTTAGTTCCTATAGAAAGTATCTGGTTAGCCCATGAAAAACATGAGCATGAGGCAGAGTTAGAAGTGACTGAAGAAAGCCATGAACATGATGTTACTGCCATTCTGGTAAAGCCCAAAGGATATAGCGAAGCTATGCGCCTGTATCAGCAGTTTCAAGGGAATCAAAGAGCGCAGATTGTATTCCCCTCCCAAGTCATTGTTCAGTTGTTTGCGATATTAGGGCAAGGTGAGCACATGCTTAAGAATGTGGCATATATCATCATTGTGATGGGATTAATGATTATGGCACTGTCTGTGTATTGGTCGGCTTTAAGCCGAGTTCGCGACCGGGCCATCTTGCGTGCATTAGGAGCTAGTGCTCGCGATATTTTTACTATTATTGTGACGGAGAGCGCCTTCCTTACGCTCCTGGGCGTCACCATTGGTATCTTAACTGGCCATGGAATCTATTCATTACTGGTAAGAGCCATGGAAAGTAAAACAGCTATTGTGCTAACAACCGCTTTTACCTTTGATGAAGTATGTATTATAATTGGCGGTACTCTGTTTGGAATGCTGGCGGGAATAATTCCAGCAGTGCTCACATACCGTACAGAAGTTGCTAAATTTTTGTGATATGTACTGGAGTGCAGTTGTTTATAATATTAGCCTATTTTGTACAAAATTAAAAAGCTAACGGATAACTCCGTTAGCTTTAAAAAGAGCCCGTAATGATCTACGCTACAGCCAATAACGATCATTACATACCTATACGCAATCTTTCGACTACCCACAAGCATTACACAACCGATACTGA